>DAOSXE010000051.1:0-8663 GCA_035380285.1 bacterium
AATACGACCCCTCGACCCGCGCCGACTTCTGGGCCCGGGTCTACTGCGGCATGGTCCGCACCGGGGCCGACGACCTGGCCGACTTCAACTGCATTGCCCATCAGAGCAGAGGGTTCTGTCCCAATCACTGGTGCGGGCAGCGGCTCGAGGACTACCGGGAACGGCTCCAGGCCCGAACGGCGTAGATCAGCCCCGCCGCAAGCTTTTGAAGACCCAGGCCGCCCCGGCGGCTCCGGCGAGCCAGTAGGAAACGGCGACCCCTCCGAACATTCCGGCCAATCCCGCCAGGCTGGCGCCGGCCCAGGCCAGGGGCACGAACAGCAGGACGAGGTGCAGAACGCTGAGAACGGCGCCGCGCAGGGGAAGGTTCAGCCCGTTGAAGACGGCCGCCGACACGCAGACGGCTCCCACGCCGGCATAGCTCCAGGGCATGACCCGGAAATACTCGCCCACCGCCCCGACCACCCCCGGGACGGCGCTGAAATTCCGGCCGATCCCGGCCCCCAGGAAATAGAGGAGGACCGCGCTGGCCAGCCCCCACCCCAGGACGAAAGCCATGGAGACCGACGTCGCGGCGGCGATCCGGGAGACCCGGCCGGCTCCCAGGTTCTGCCCGGTAAAGACCACCATGACGTCGCTCAAGCTCCAGAAGACGACGAAAATGAAGGGGTCGATCCTGCTCCCCACCCCCACCGCGGCCACGGCCTCGATGCCGAAGCGCGAGGCCAGCCGGATCAGGAGGGCCAGGGCGAGAGGCCCGACCATGTGGGTGGCGGCGGCGGGGAACCCGACCGCGGCGGTGGGCCTCCAATCGGCCAGCAGCCGGGAGAAGGGGCGGATCCGGGGAGCGAACAAACGGTGGCGAAAAGAGAGGACGGCCAGGGAAAGAAGCGACGCCGCGAAGCGGGCCGCCACCGTGGCCGCCGCCGCCCCGGCCAGCCCCCAGCGGGGGAATATTCCCCACCCGAAGATGAAGAGGGGATCGAAGACGATGTTGGCGACGGAGCCGAACGTGTTGATCAGTCCGGTGGCCCGGGCGGCGCCGACCGCCAGGAGGGCGTTCCCGGCGATGACGGGAACCGCCACGGTAAAAACGCCCGCGTACCAGACCGTCATGTAGGCTTCGATCCCGGCCAGGAGTTCTTCCCCGGCCCCCAGAAACCGGAACAGCGGCCTGACGGTCAGGATCCCGGCCGCCGAGATCAGGGCGGAGACAACGAGGGAAAAAAGAAGGCTGGAGGTAGCCAGGCGCCGGGCGGCGGCGGCGTCCCCCCTCCCCACCGCGCGCGATACCGCCGAGCCGGTGCCGATGCCGAGACCGACGAAGAGGCAGATGATCGTCAGGCAGACCGGGAAGGAGAAGGAGAGCGCGGCCAAAGCCGGCGTCCCCAGGCGCGAGACGAACCAGCCGTCCGCGAATTCGAAGGTGATGACCGCCAGGAACCCCGCGATCATGGGCAGGGTCATCCCCACCAGCCGGGCGGCG
Source organism: bacterium (assembly GCA_035380285.1). Lineage (NCBI taxonomy): Bacteria > bacterium. The sequence continues at coordinate 1,487 of DAOSXE010000051.1, forward strand.
ATGGAGCCCCGGGTCATATCCGCGGAAACCGACGCCGTCATCCCCAGAGCCCGCGCAGCTCATGCAGGCCCCAGGCCGCCAGGAGCGAGGCGAGGCAGGCCGCGAAGGGGGTGAGAAGCCATCCCCCGAAGATCCGCAGGAGTTCGCGGACGTTCCCCACCTCGCCCTGATCGTGCAGGCTGACCCCGATGAGGGCTCCGACGACGGCCTGGGAGGAGGAGACCGGAACGTGGAGGAAGCTGAAGACATTCAAGGCGAGGCCGGCGGTCAGCACCACCACCAGGGCCGAAAAGGGGTTGAGCGGGGTGACCTTGGTCCCCACCGTCATCATCACCTTGCGGCTGTAGGTCAGGGCCCCGGCGGCGATGGCGAGCGATCCCGCCAACGCGGCCAGACGGGCGGCGTGCAGGGCCCCGGTCGGAGTATCGACCGGGCCGAAGGCCCCGCAATGGAAATAAGCGGCGGTCGTGACCACGACGTTGTTCGCGCCCAGCGCGAAAGCGCCGTAGCAGCCGAAGAGCACCAGCCCCACGAAACAGACGCGGTCCCGGCCGATGACCGTTCGGGCCAGCCGGTTGATGGCGAAGCCCAACACCTTGAGCAACCCGAAACAGATCACGGCCGAAAGCACGGGATTGATCACCCAGCAGGAGAGCATGCTCAGGAACTTGGCCCAATCGACCCCCGCCAGTCCCTGGCTGGAGACGGCCACTCCCATGAGACCCCCCACCGCCGCCTGAGAGGTCGAGGCCGGGATCGCCATCCAGGTGATGACGGTGACGGTGACCGCGGTGGCCAGGGTGGCGATCAGGGCGGCGGTGGCCGTGGTGTCGCCGGGCCCCCCGGCGAAATCAAGGCCCAGATACTGCGAGGGACCCTGGGTGACCGCGCCCAGAACGACGAAGACCGCGATCAGCACCGTCGCCGTCCGGTAGGAGACGATCCGGGTGGCGACGGCGGTTCCGAAAATGTTGGCGGAATCGTTGGCCCCGATGCCCCACCCCAGGTAGAGGCCGCCGAATATCTTCAGTTGCGAAAGGCCGAACACCATATCCGCGACCCGGCGGTTCCGGACGGGAATTGTAAACCGAACACGACCATGCCGGCGTTCAGAACGTCTGCTTGATCAGCATCAGGTTGAAACGGCCGGCGGCGTCTTCGCAGATGTCCGCCACCCGGGAAATGTCCTGGATGATCTCCCGCAAATCCCGTTTCCTCGCCAGTTCCAGGTCGGCTTCGGCGGTCTGCTTGATCAGGTCCCATTCCTGGCCGTCGACCCGTGATTCCAGGCTCGAGACCGCCGCCACCAGTTCCCCGACCCGGTTCAAATCCGAGTTGGCCGCTTCCAGCACCCGGCGGAGGGCGCCGAAGGTCTCGATGGAAAGGTCGAGCAGGCGGCACAGCCCGTCCTTGAGCCAGACGGGAATGGCGGGGCGGGTGAGGATGAGCAGGTTCCCGGTCTTCTGGGCCTGGTTGGCGATCGAATCCACCAACTGGGCCAGGACCACGAAATCCTCCCGGTTGGTGGGCATGAAAGCTCCCCGGTACAGACTGGCGAGGATCTCGTCCCTGACCGCATCGGCCCGGTTTTCGGCCTGATGGATCCGGTGCCCGCAGGCTTCGTAGTCGCCGCCGGACGGGTACTCCTCCAACAGCGCCCGGAAACAATCCAGAGCGACGCCGACCAGTCCGAAGTGTTCCTCCAGGAGCCCCTTGAGTCGCTTTTCCTTGCGGTTCAGGAGCATTCGCCGTCCTCCGGGTACGGATCCGCGTCTCCGGGGGGTTCGGACAGTTTCAAGCGGTCGAGGCGGAACGTCCGCTCTTCTCCCGACAGGTGGCAGTAGGCGACGAGGTATTCCTGGCCGTAGCGGCGGGAGAACCGACGCGGCACGATTTTCCGGGGCCGGTGACCGACCGTGGAACGATAGTAGATCATGATTTCCCTGCCGGCGGCGATGGCCTCGCGCCAGAAGGAGGGGATGACCGGAGCCACGCCCACCGTCCGCGCGTAAACCCCGTCCAGGGAGTCGAGGTCGGCTTCGGTGCGGACCCCAAGGTCGGCCCACATGCGTTCGGCCACGGCCCGCAGAATAAGGACGTCGGTGAGGGCCTGATGCGGCTCGGGCGCGCTCACCCGGTAGTAGCGCGCCAGCTCGCGCAAGGCGTTGCCGGGATAGGATCCGTAGCGACGGGCGATCCGGAGGGTGTCGACCACCCGCAGCTCCACGGGCTTCATCCCCGCCTGCACCATCCCCTGATCGAGAAAGGCCAGGTCGAAGGGGGCGTTATGAATAACGACCCGGCCTCTTTTCAGGAGTTCCAGCAATCCGGGGAGAATGTCGGAAAACGAAGGCTTGCCCGCCACCAGCTCGTCGGTGATCCCGTGAATGGGCACGACTTCGGGGGGGATGGGGCGCCCCGGGTTCACCAGCTCGTCCAGCTGTTCCAGCAGCCGCTCCCCCTCGGTTCTGATCACCGCGGCCTGGACGACCCGGTCTCCTTCCCAGGGATCGTGGCCGGTGGTTTCGGTATCGAAATAACAGAACGATATCCGCCCCAACTCCGTATCCATATCGTGCTCTCCCCCGGCGCCGGGCGCCGCGCTTATCGTGGTTATTGTATCCGCATCCCCGGTTCCCCGCCACCCGGAACCGGGCTCATCTCCCGAGAAAACGGATTGACGGGTCCGCGGAACGAGCGAGAAAATACGCTATCGGGGCGGAGGGAATTCTATGGATACCATGCGCGAAATCGCCCGGGTTCTGGCCGAACTGGACGACGAAGAATTGATAACCGCTTTTCTCCGGGATATCCTCACCCCCAAGGAGCGTCACGACATTTCGGCCCGATGGGAGCTGGTGAAACGGCTGTTTCTCGGGGACAGCCAGCGGAAGATCGCCGCCGACCTGGGGCTGAGCCTCTGTAAAATCACCCGGGGTTCCCGGGAATTGAAGAAGGAACGATCGGCTTTCCGCGCCATAATCGCTCGTTATCTGAACCGGCCGAAGGGGCCGGCCGAGGGGGACGAACGCCGGTGATCCCTGGCTATCGCCACAGGCGTGTGCTATAATGAACCATGTTCGGATTGTTGCTCTCGATAACGGTGGCGGCGGCGGCCGGACCGCTCGGCGGCGGAACCGGGCCGGATGATCCGATGGCCGTCCCCACCGCCGCAGATTCTCCGGGAACGATCCGGGTCCGGCCGGGAGAAACCTTCGTGATCAAGCTGGATTCGAATATCACCACCGGTTTCCAGTGGTCGATGCCGGAGCCGCCCGACCCCGGCGTGGTGGATTTCCTGGAAAAAGACTACATCCCTTCGGATACGGGGAAGCGGGCCGGCGGCGGAGGCCGAGAGGAGTGGAAATTCAGGGCGGCCGGCACGGGGGAAACGACCATCGATCTGATCTACTCGCGGAGCTGGGAACTCGGTGTCCCCCCGGCCCGGACCGCGGCGTACCGCGTTGTCGTCTCCGGAACGGACGGCGGCCCGGAGGAGCGGCAACCGTGAAGTGCTCGGCCGTCGCGATACTGGCGGGGGCCGCGCTCCTGCCGGCGGCGGACGCAGCCGTCAGGACCGGGTTCGGTCACGACCCCTCCGGGGAAAGCTGGTCGGAACCGGTGGCGTCGTATTCGGGGATCCTGGCGGAACCCGGCATCGCCGATATCTGGGAGCTGGATCCCGTCAAACCGGTGGTGCGGTTGACCTGGTGGGGTACGTTCCTGAACTACTCCCCCTCCCAGCCCACGGCGGATGCTCCGCCGGCTAACTTCGAAGGCGATTTCGACGTCATCTTCTGCACCGCGACCGAGATCGGCGGACTCTTCCAACCCGGAACCTGGAGCCGCCTGACCACGGTCTTCCCGCAGTACGAGTACGATTTTACCGCCGGGACCGAGGGCGCCTACCAGCATGTCTTCCGCTTCAGCGCCCCGGTCGATCCGGAATTCACGCCGGGACCCGGAACCGCCTATTTCCTGGTTCTGCAGGCCAATTACACGGTCGACCCCGCGCAGTACTCATGGTGCTGGTGGCCCGGGGAAGGCGCCGGGCCCGAACCTCCCGTGTATTCGGAACTGGTCAGCCAAAGCGGCTCCTGGGTGGAACTCTCCACGGTCACGGGCGGCATGGCTTTCGAGATTCAGGTGCCCAGCCCTCCTACCGAAGGGGACTTCGACGGCGACGGCACCGCCGACATCGCGATCTTCCGCGGCGGCGCCGGGCTCTGGGCCGTCCGCGGGGTGACCAGGATCTGGTACGGAGAAACCGGCGACATGCCTCTGGCCGGGAACTGGGTTTCCGCCGATTATTGGAGCCCCGCCGTCGGGCGCGCCCTGGGCAACGGCTACCTCTGGCTCGCACGGGGACATACCCGCGCCTATTTCGGCCTCGACGGCGATCTCCCCGTGCCGGCGGACTACGACGGCGACGGGATCTGGGACATAGCCGTATTCCGCCCTTCCAGCGGGCTCTGGGCGACCAGAAGCCCCATCTTCCGTTTTTATTTCGGCAACGCCGACGACGTCCCGGCGCCCGCGGATTTCGACGGCGACCGACTGGGCGATCCCGCGGTTTTCGGCGGCGGACGCTGGGCCCTGCGGGGCCGGACCCGGTTCTATTTCGGCACCGCCGGTGACGCGGCCCTCCCCGCCGATTACGACGGCGACGGCACGGCCGACCCCGCCGTCTTCCGCGGCGACGCCGGGCTCTGGGCGGTCCGGTCGGTCTCCCGCGCATATTTCGGGGAGCAGAGCGATCTTCCGGCGCCCGCCGATTACGACGGCGACGGCACCGCCGATATCGCCGTCTTCCGACGGAATTACGGCCTCTGGCTGCTGCGCTCCCTCAGTCGGGTTTACTTCGGGGGCGCTCTGGATACGCCCGCCAACCAACCCTCCCGTTTCTGACCGGGCCGCAAACGGCCGGCGGCGGCGGAGTATTCCACCCCCAGAAACCGCGGGAAGCAGGCGTGACCGACGGGGCCGGCAACAAAAAACGGACCCTGTTCCCGGGGCGGGAGCGGATCACCAGGGGCTGGTGACCTGAATATCGCTCTGGGCGCCGAACCAGACCGTGCTCCCTTCCCGGAACAGCCATTTCCCCTTCAGAAACCGGAATACGGCGATATCGGCGGTGCCGTCCCCGTCGTAGTCCGCCGGAACCGGGACATCGGTCGCGGTCCCGTAGAAGACGGAGAAAAGGTCGCGCGCCATCCACTTCCCCAGAGCCGGCCGGTAAATAGCCAGGTCGCCGGTGCCGTCGCCGTCGTAATCGGCGGGGATGGGGTCGTCCCCGGAGGCGCCGAAATAAACCGCGGTCGTTCCCCGTACCAGCCATTTTCCCAAAGAGCCGCGGAAGACGGCGATATCGGCGGTGCCGTCGCCGCGGTAATCGGCGGGCCGGGGAATGTCGGTGGAAACTCCGAAATAGACGGCGAGGCCGCCGGCCGTCATCCACTTTCCCGAAACCGGCCGGAAAACGGCGATATCGGCGGTGCCGTCGCCGCCGTAATCGGCGGGGAGAGGCTCGTCCGTTTCCACTCCGAAATACAGCGCCGTGTTTTCCCGAAGCAGCCATTTCCCCTTGGCGGGCCGGAAGACGGCCAGATCGCAGGTCCGGTCTCCGTCGAAATCGGCGGGGACGGGAACGTCGGAAGAAAGCCCGTAGTAGACCCGGGTCAGGGACCGGATCGCCCAGAGCCCGATGGAAGGGCGGTAGACCGCGATATCGGCGGTTCCGTCCCCGTCGTAGTCGCCGGCGACGGCGGGACCGGAAGCCGCCGGCGGCGTCGGGGTCAGAAGGGGCGACGGCGAGACGCTGGGCGTGGGCGTGAATACGGGAGAAGGCGAGACGGTGGGCGACGGACTCGCCGTCGGCGGAGGAGTAACCAGCGGATCGAGAGGGAAGTCGTGGCCATGGTCCCCGCAAACCGTAAAATCGTAGACCCCGGTCTGGTACCCGGAAAAAGCGGCGGTGACCGATCCCAGCCCGACCGCGTGGGTATCGATATAGCCCGTGTCGTATTCCCCGCTCTGACCGGAGAAGACGGCCGCATGGCCTTCCTGACAACGGTCCTCCCAATCCAGAACCACGGACGCGCCCTCGAGCGGACGCCAGTCGAGGGCGTCGTAGACGAACCCATGGACCCGAACCTGGCAGGGAGAACACTCCGGGGAAGCGGTCGCGGTCGGCGTCGCCGTGGGACTGGGAGAAGCCGGGGGAGTGGGCTCGACCGGATCGAGCTCGAAATCCACGATATTGACCGTCACCGCGGAAAGCGACATCCCGGTATGCAGGTCCCAGTAGCCGTCGGCGAAAACCCAGAAATCGCCCCAGGCGCGGTTAACGCAGGTGCTGGCGGTGTTCCAGGCCCCATAGGTCCCGTCCGGGTCGGTGGAATAGCCCTGGGGCACCCCATCGACGGTGAGATAGACCCAGGCTTCGTAAATGGGCTCGCTGGAGACCGCGTCCATAACCGTGCCGTCGACCTGGATCAAGGTTCCGCACGGCGTTTCCGTAGCCGTCGGAGACGCGGTCGGCGGCGGGGTGGTCGTCGGCGTCGGCGAAGGAGTGGCCGTGGACGTCGGGGACGCGCTCGGGCGGGGGGACGGCGAAGACGTGGGCGGCGGCGTCCGCGAAGGCGCGGGGGTCGGCGTCCCCGTGGGCGCGAGGGTCGGAGAAACCGTCGGGGAAGGCGTGGGCGTCCCCGTCGGCGGCGGGGTCGCGGTCGGCGAAGGAGTGGCCGTGGACGTCGGAGACGCGGTCGGCGGCGGGGTGGTCGTCGGCGTCGGCGAAGGAGTGGCCGTGGACGTCGGGGACGCGCTCGGGCCGGGAGACGGCGAAGACGTGGGCGGCGGGGTCGCGGTCGGCGAAGGAGTGGCCGTGGACGTCGGGGACGCGCTCGGGCGGGGGGACGGCGAAGACGTGGGCGGCGGCGTCTGCGTCGGAGACGCCGTCGGCGTGGCCGGCGGCGTCGCGCTGGGCGGCGGCGTCCGCGAAGGCGCGGGGGTCGGCGTCAGCGTCGGAGACGCCGTCGGCGTGGCCGTCGGCGCCGGGGTCGGCGTCGCGCTGGGCGGCGGCGTCCGCGAAGGCTCAGGGGTCGGCGTCCGCGTCGGGGGCGTCGTCGGCGTGGCCGTCGGCGCCGGGGTCGGCGTCGCGCTGGGCGGCGGCGTCCGC
>DAOSXE010000051.1:8763-9778 GCA_035380285.1 bacterium
GAAGGCTCAGGGGTCGGCGTCCGCGTCGGGGGCGTCGTCGGCGGAACCGAGGGTAGCGGTGTCGGCGTCCGCGTCGCCACCGGCGTCGGCGTAACCGTGGAGGTCGGCACCGGCGTCGACGTGGGAACCGGCGTCGGCGTGGGGGAAGCGGTCGGAAGGGGCGACGCGGTGGGGGTGGGGACGGCCTTGGCCAGGCTGGTCAGCCAGCGGTCGTGGTAGGTGCTCCCGTCGGACCCCACGTAATAGACGGCTTCCTCGCCGGTCTGAAGCCCGAAAACCGCGGGCGGATAGAGCAGCGCCGGCGCGCCGGGAACCCCTCCCGCCGAACGCTCCACCGTCACGTAGTCGCCTTCCTCGGTTTCGGGAGGAAGGTTGCCGCCGACGATCCGCAGCTCCACCGGACCCGCCGGGTCCAGGGAGGTGAACTGCTTGAACCCGGCCTGGCTGTCGAAGACCCGCCCCAGCCATTCCCCCGTCCCCGCTTCCGCCACCACCCACTTCCATCCGTAGGGGTCCGACGAACGGTAGGCGGAGAGATACATGTCGGTGACCGTTTCCAGCTCCAGCGGGACCGCGCCGTACTCCGGAGTCGGGGAAACGCTGGGGGTGGCGGTGGGGGCGGGGCTCGGGGTCGGGATCAGGCTGGGCGTGGCGCTGGGAACGGCGGTGGGGCTGACGGAGGCGCTGGGGGAAGGCGAAGGCGAGGGCGAAGCGGTGGGGGACGGGCTGGGTGTCCGGGTGGGCGAGATGCTGGGAGTGGGGACGCCCTTGGCCAGGCTGGTCAACCAGCGGTCGTGGTAGGTGCTCCCGTCGGATCCCACGTAATAGACGGCTTCCTCGCCGGTCTGAAGCCCGAAAACCGCGGGCGGGTACACCAGCGCCGGCGCGCCGGGGACCCCTCCCGCCGAATGCTCCACGGTCACGTAGTCGCCTTCCTCGGTCTCGGGGAGAAGATCCCCCCCGACGATCCGCAGCTCCACCGGACCCGCCGGGTCCAGGGAGGTGAACTGCTTGA
>DAOSXE010000052.1 GCA_035380285.1 bacterium
CAAGGGAGGTACTGACTATGCTGGGTCTGGAAGCTCCGTCGATTTGGTTGGCTTACCTGCTTTCGATCCTGGCCGCGCTGCTCTGCGTCGGGTACGGGATCGCGGCCTGGAACCGGGGCGCGAAAACCGAAACTCCGGACGAGGAGCCCGAAGTCCGGGAATGGGTCAAGGAAGAAAAGGAGATCGAGGAGGAGTTGTGATTCCTTCTTCGGCGTTCCCGCCGGAGGTTGACGGTCATGTGGACCTATACGGTCGTCGTTCTCTATCTTTTCATTACCGCCTGGCTGGGTTGGCGGGGCTACCGGGGGACCCGTACCGCGCTCGACTACTTGGTGGCCGGCCGCGGCGTCCACCCCTACATCATGGCCATGAGCTACGGCGCCACCTTCATCAGCACCTCCGCCATCATCGGCTTCGGCGGCGCCGCCGCCGTCTTCGGGATGGGGCTCCTCTGGCTGGTTTTCGCCAATATCTTCGTGGGCATCTTCCTCGCCTTCATCCTCTTCGGCGACCGGACCCGCCGCATGGGGTACAACCTCGAAGCCCATACCTTTCCCGAGCTGATGGGCAACCGCTTCGATTCCCGCTTCATCCAGGGTTTTTCCGGGGTGGTGATATTTCTCTTCATGCCCCTGTACACCTCGGTGGTGATCATCGGGGCCGCCAAGTTCATAGCCACCAGCTTCGGCCTGGATTATCAGGTCGCTCTTTTCGGGTTCTCCACCCTGATCGCGGTCTACGTGATCATGGGCGGCCTCAAGGGGGTGATGTATACCGACGCCTTCCAGGGCTCGATCATGCTGGTGGGGATGCTCTTCCTCCTCTTCTTCACCTACCGGATGCTGGGAGGGGTGACCGCCTCCCACCGGGCCCTGGCCGACCTGGCCCCGCTGGCCCGCGAAGTTTTTCCCGGCACCGGCCAACAGGGCTGGGCTTCCTTTCCCCTCTTCGGCTCCCGGTTCTGGTGGGTGATGGTCTCCACCCTGATCATGGGGGTGGGGATCGGAGTCCTCGCCCAGCCCCAGCTGGCGGTCAGGTTCATGACCGTCCGCAGCCGCCGGGAACTCAACCGGGCGATTCTTATCGGGGGGATTTTCATCCTGGTGGTGGTGGGAGTGGTGTACGTGGTCGGGGCCCTGACCAACGTTTATTTCTTCCGGCAGGCGGGAAGGGCCTCGATTCAGGCCGCCGCCGGGGACGTGGACGAAATCATCCCCCTCTTCATCAGCCAGGCCCTGCCGGGCTGGTTCGGGGTCCTTTTTCTCCTGACCCTGATCTCGGCGGCGATGTCGACCATCAGTTCCCAGTTTCACGCGGTGGGAACCTCGATCGGGCGGGATTTCTTCGAGAAAAGCCTGCGCCGGGGGCGCGGGGCCGGAAGCATCGCCGTCACGCGCCTGGGCATTTTGGCGGGGATCGTCTTCAGCGTCTTTCTGGGGTACTGGCTGGAACGCCGTTTCGGGGGAACGGGGACGGCCATCATCGCCCGCGGGACGGCCATCTTCTTCGGGATCTGCGCCGCCGCCTTCCTGCCCATGTACGCGGGAGGGCTCCTCACCCGGCGGATCACCCGCTCCGGCGCGATCGCGGGGATGCTCTCCGGTCTCGGCTCGGCCCTCTTCTGGCTGTTGTTCATGCATCTCAAGGAATCGTCGGCGCTGCTTCTGTGCCGGGAGCTCTTCGGGCGGGATTCCCTGGTCGAAGGGGTTCGGACGGGCTTCATCGTCTGGGATCAGGTGGATCCCATCTGCGTAGCGCTGCCGCTTTCGCTGCTGGTGACGGTCGGGGTCTCCCTGGCCACCAGCCCGCCCCCGGCCGCGCACCTGGCGCGCTGCTTCGCCGGAGTCGGCCGGAAGCGGAGTCCGGGGAGGCGCCCCGGGCCGGAGCCGTCATGAGAGCGGGCTCCGGCATCGAAACCCACAAACCGCGACCCGGAGCCGGAGTCCGGGGTCTTACAGGGAGGTAAGAGCATGCAAACCTACGCCATCGTATTGATCTACCTGGCCGTCATCGCCTGGCTGGGGTGGAAGGGTTACCGGGGGACCAAGAACGCCCTGGACTACATGGTCGGCGGACGCCGGATCCATCCCTACGTCATGGCCATGAGCTACGGCGCCACCTTCATCAGCACCTCGGCCATCGTCGGCTTCGGGGGCGCCGCCGGCGTCTTCGGCATGGGGCTGCTGTGGCTGACCTTCCTCAACATCTTCGCCGGCATCTTCATCGCCTTCGTCTTCTTCGGCGGCCGCACCCGGGAAATGGGGTACCATCTCGACGCCCATACCTTTCCGGAACTGATGGCCCGGCGGTTCCAGTCGCGGTTCATCCAGGGTTTTTCCGGTCTGGTGATCTTCCTCTTCATGCCCCTCTACACCGCGGCCGTCCTCATCGGCGCGGCCCAGTTCCTTTCGGCCAAGTTCGGGATCAACTACGAACTGGCGCTCTTCGGTTTTTCCACCATCGTCGCCGTCTACGTGATCATGGGCGGCCTCAAGGGCGTCATGTACACCGACGCCTTCCAGGGGTCGATCATGCTGGTGGGCATGATCTTCCTCATCTACTTCACCTACGACAAGCTCGGCGGCGTTGTCTCCGCCCACCAGGCCCTGGGGGCCATGAAAGACATGGTTCCTCCCCCGCTGGCCGCGGGCGGCCATCAGGGCTGGGCCTCCATGCCCGCTTTCGGGAGCCCGGTCTGGTGGATGCTGGTCTCCACCATCATCATGGGGGTGGGGATCGGCGTTCTGGCCATGCCCCAGCTGGCGGTCCGCTACATGACCGTCAAGAGCAAGCGGGAACTGAACCGGGCGGTCCTGATCGGCGGCGTCTTCATCCTGCTCATGACCGGCGTGGCCTTCGTCGTCGGTTCCGTCTCCAACGTCTACTTCGCCGACAACGTCGACGACCTCGACTTCGCCGTGGTGACCACGACCACCGTCGGTGAAGACGGCCAGCCCCTGGTCAAGACGGCCCCGCCCGTCCTCAAGGAGCTGGCCCCGGCGGCCGATCCGGGAAAGGGGATCGAAGTAGCCGTCACCAAGAAGGGGGCGATCTCGCTGGTGGCAGCCGGCATGGACGTCTCCAAGATCATCCCCAGCTACGTCCTCCACGCCATGCCCCGCTGGTTCGGAGTTCTCTTCCTCCTCACCCTCCTGGCGGCGGCCATGTCCACCATCAGTTCCCAGTTTCACGCCATGGGGACCTCCATCGGCCGCGATTTCTACGAGAAGGGCCTGCGCGGAGGCCGGCACACCCCCAGTTCGATCGGGGTCACCCGGGTGGGGATCCTGGTCGGGATCGTTTTCAGCGTCTTCCTGGGGTACTGGCTGCAGAAGACCTACGGCGGCCAGGGGATGTCGATCATCGCCCGCGGCACCGCCATCTTCTTCGGGCTCTGCGCCTCCACCTTCCTGCCCATGTACTTCGGCGGTCTCTTCACCCGGCGGATCACCCGGGCCGGCGCGATTTCGGGGATGCTGGTGGGGTTCCTGGCCAGCGCCTTCTGGCTCGGTTTCGTCCTCAAGATGAAGATGAAGATGCCCGCCCCCCTGGCCGAGGCGATCCTGGGCAAGAGTTCGGTCCTGGACGGGGCCAGCACCGGGTTCATCCTCTGGGACCAGGTCGACCCGCTCTTTATCGCCCTTCCGCTTTCCATCCTGGTCACGATCCTGGTTTCCCTGGTGACGGCGCCCCCCAACCGCACGCATCTCGATCATTGTTTCCACGGCAAGAGCCGGGGCTGACGGGGAAAGGGGAACGCGATGTTCTGGAGCCCCGAAATCGAGTCCATGGACCGGGCCCGCCTCGGCCGTCTCCAATTGGAGCGGCTGAAGCGGTCGGTCGAAACCGCCGCCCGGTCGCCGTTCTACTCCCGGGCTTTCGCCGACGCCGGAGTGAAGGCGGACGATATCCGAGGCCTGGAAGACGTGCGTCGTCTTCCTTTCACCACCAAGCAGGATCTCCGCGACGGTTACCCCGCGGGAATGCTGGCGTGTCCCCGGGACAAGGTGGTGAGAATGCACGCCTCCTCGGGAACCACCGGCCAGGCGACGGTGATCTACCACACCCGCGAAGATCTCGACGCCTGGACCGACCTCGTCACCCGCGGGCTGGTCATGGCCGGATGCACGGAATCCGACGTCTTCCAGAACATGATGACCTACGGGCTTTTCACCGGCGGTCTCGGGCTTCACTACGGGGCCGAGCGCCTGGGGATGATGACCATCCCCATCGGGGGCGGAAACACCCACCGCCAGCTCCAGTTCTTCCGGGATTTCGGCACCACGGTCATCCACATCACCCCCAGCTACGCCCTCCACGTCATCGACGTCATCCGCGACGCCGGTCTATCCCCGGACGGTTTCGATCTCCGCGTCCTGATCTTCGGAGGGGAACCCTACTCGGAGTCGACCCGGGACAAGCTGGAGGAGGCTTACGGGGTGACCGCCTTCAACTGTTACGGTCTCTCCGAGCTGAACGGCCCCGGCGTGGCCTTCGAATGCCGCCGCAGTCCGGGCATGCATGTCTGGGAAGACAATTTCCTGGTCGAAGTCGTCAACCCCGAAACCCTCGAACCGGTTCCCTTCGGAGAAATCGGGGAAGTGGTCCTGACCAACCTCAACCGGACGGCGATGCCCCTCATCCGGTACCGGACGCGGGACCTGGCCGCGCTCTTCGAGGAGACCGGGTGCCCCTGCGGACGGGGGTTCCGGCGGCTTTCGCGGATCACCGGACGCACCGACGACATGCTCATCATCCGCGGCGTCAACGTCTTTCCCAGCCAGATCGAGCATATCCTCATGGAAGCTCCGGAGGTGGGGAACAACTACGAGATCGTTCTTTCCCGGGAGGACAACCTGGACCGGATCAAGGTCAGGGTGGAGATCTGCGCCGAAGCCTTTCACGGCGATCTGAGCGAACTGCGCGCGCTCCGGCACCGGCTTCAACACGCGCTCCGGGAGGAAGTCATGGTCAACGTCGAAGCGGATCTGCTCGAACCCGGGACGCTGCCCCCCGTGATCGGGAAAGCCAAACGGGTCATCGACAACCGATGTTTATAGGAGGAAACGGATGCCGCAGGAAGTCTCGGTCTTCATGGAAAACCGGCCCGGTAAACTCGAGCGGGTTACCGAACTCCTGGCCGGCGCCGCCGTCAACATCCGCGCCATCACCATCGGCGACAACGGCGATTTCGGCGTGCTCAAACTCCTGGTGGACGATCCGGTCCGGGCCCGTGAAGCCCTGGCCGCGGGGGGGGTCGTCGCCGCCTTGAAAAATGTCGTGGCGGTCAGGGTCAGGGATTGCCCCGGGGGCCTTCTGGAAGTGGTCCGGGCCCTTCGCCGCTTGAAGATAAATCTCGAGGACGCGTACGGTTTCGTGGTCCGCGGGGGAGAGGAGGCGATTTTCGTTTTCCAGGTCGCCACCCCGGGACAGACCGCGCGCGCGCTCGAGGCGGAAGGCTTCGCTCTGCTGGAGGAGAGCGACCTTTACCGGCCATAACCCGCAAGGAGGGAGGAAGATGAAAAAAACAGCAACCGCAGCCCTGATTCTGGGAGCCTTGGCGCTCTCGGGCCGGGCCGTCGCCGGCGCGCTTGACGAGTACGTCGTCAAGTCCGATTGGTTCAGCATGGGCGGCGACGTCCGGGTCCGGCAGGTGGGTTTCAACAACATCATCACCTGGAACTCGGACAACAAAGCCGACCAGCAGAACTTTTTCCGGGTCCGCAGCCGCCTGTATTTTCAGGCGCTGCCCGGAGAAACCCTGAAGGCGTACGCCCGCTTCACCAACGAGTGGCGGGGGTACATCAAGCCCTCGAACAACGTGCATCCGCTCCGGGACGAGATCATTCTCGACAACGCCTATCTGGCCTTGACCGCTCCCGACCTGAACATGAGTCTGACCGTCGGGCGGCAGGACCTCGTCTACGGGGAAGGGTTCCTCATCCTCGACGGCACCACCCTGGACGGGTCCCGGACCATCTTCAGCGACGGGGGAAAACTCCGGATCGGCGTGAGGGAAGGAACCGACGTCGACCTGCTGGCCTTCTACAACACCGGGAAACAGTGGTTCGCCATCAACAAGAACGAAGATCCCCTGGCGCCGGTCGACCCCCCCGGGCGCCTGGACAGCCAGGAGATCGGGCTTTTCGGGGTTTACATCACCGACGAGGCCCTGCTCGTCAACCAGAAGATCGAGGCCTATTACCTCTTCAAGTACGGGCAGGTCAGCGACGTCTCCCCCGACATCTTCCCCCAGAACCAGATCAGCGTCTTCGGGGCGCGCTTCTCCGGTCCCCTGGCCGAAGGGTTCAAGTACGGGGCGGAGGCCACCGGCCAGCTGGGCAGCTACGGCCAGGATCCCCAGCAGGCCTACGGCGGCTACGCCCACGTCACCTACGACATCCCCGACGTGCCGGCCTCGCTGACCCTGGGAGCGGTCTATCTCTCCGGGGACGACCCCGACACCAGCAACCACGAAGGCTGGGATCCCATCCTGGCGCGCTGGCCGAAATGGAGCGAACTCTACGTCTATTCGCTCCTGCCGGAAAAGGACATCGCCTACTGGAGCAACATGCAGATCTACCAGGCGATCCTGGACCTGGAACCGGTCCAGAAGCTTAAGGTCATGCTGGCCTACCAGTATCTGCGCGCCAACGAAGAAGTGGACGGGCCCGTGTTCGGAGACGGGAAGGAAAGAGGCCAGAACCCTCAGGTCAAGGTTTCCTACGTCTTCAACGACTGGCTCAGCGCCCACGTTCTCGGCGAATACTTCATCCCCGGCAATTTCTACTCCGGGGACGACGACGGGTTCTTCGCCCGTTGGGAGATCATGGGCAAATTCTAGTCTCCGCCGCCGAATCCGACCTCGCGGGCGCCCCGGGATTTTATCCCGGGGCGCCTTGCTTTGAGGTTGACTCGCCCGGGGCCCTGGACTAACCTTGGCTTTTATTTTTTCCCGGTTCGCCGGGGAAAAGGGCCCATGACGCCCGGACGCCCAACGCGCCCCGGCGCCGGCATTCATATAACGGGCGCGCAGTGCGCGCGAAAGACCGAGGAGGAACCATGAACACCAACAAGTTCCTGGGCCGCGACTGGATCGACGCGGAACTCGACTTCAGCAAAGAGGATTGGGAGACCCTGATCGACGTCGCGCTCGACCTCAAGCGCGGCTTCGCTCTGCGCCAGGACCAGTCGGACATGCTCAAGGGGCAGACGCTATTCAGCATGTTCTTCAACCAGTCCCTTCGGACCCGCTCCACCTTCGCCGCCGGAATTCAGCAGTTGGGCGGCCACTACATCGAGCTGGAACCGGGCAAGACCTACACCCCGGCCCGCGCCGGATACGATATCCCCTACAAGACCGAACGCGTGGCCGACGTCGCCCGCATGCTCGACCGGGTCGGCGACGCCATCGCCATCCGGATGTACGGTCCTCCCGCCTATTGGATCTACGGCTTCGCCAACGCCACCATGAAGGAGTTCGCCCAGTTCGCCCAGATCCCGATCATCAACATGGAGTGCGACAAGTACCACCCCTGCCAGGCTCTGGCCGACCTGATCACCGCCAAGGAGAAATTCGGATCCTTCAAGGGTCTGAACGTGACCATGTCCTGGGCCTACTCGGGCTCGATCGAAAAGCCCCGCGCCGTCCCGCAGTCGGTGATCCTGGCCTTCGCCAAAATGGGAGCCAACGTCACCCTCGCCCACCCCAAGGGTTTCGAGCTCGACCCCGAAGTGATCGCGGCCACGGAGCGGTTCTCGGACGAGACCAACGGATCGTTCAAGATCGTCAACGACTTCGACAAAGGGTTCGAGGGGGCGCACGTCGTTTATCCCAAATCGTGGGGATCGACGTACTGCTTCAAGTACACCAACGACAAGGGCGAGATCGTCCAGGAAAACGACCTGGAAAAGGCCGAAGAAGTCAACGCCGCCAACACCGGCTGGTGCACGACCCGCAAGCAGATGGACCTGATCGACAAGAACGGCGTCTATATGCACTGCCTTCCCGCCGACCGCGGCCAGGAAGTGATGGACGACGTCATCGACGGTCCCCAGTCGGTCATCATCGACGAGGCCGAAAACCGCCTGCACGCGCACAAGGCGATCATGTCCCTGCTCATGGGCGGCCGCCTCTAAGCGCTTTCGCCCGCTCTCGTCGGCCCGGGGCCGGATTTTCCGGCCCCGGGCTTTTTGCCGTGGAGGCGGGATAATCTTGGTTGGCTCGAACCCCGTTTGGAGTATACTTTTTATTTCCGGGAACAACGGGTTCGGCTTCGGACCGAAGGAAGGGTGATACGGCGATGAGCACGCAAAAACGGGCTTTGGTCACCGGCGGAGCCGGTTTTTTGGGCTCGCACTTGTGCGACCTTCTCCTGGAGAAGGGGTTGCGGGTGGTCTGCATGGACAACCTGATCACGGGCTCGATCCGCAACATCGAGCACCTGGCCGGGAACCCGGACTTCAAGTTCATCAAGCAGGACGTGACCGAGTATCTTTACCTGGAGGGCCCCCTCGACTACATCTTCCACTTCGCCTCCCCCGCCAGCCCCATCGATTACCTGGAGTTTCCCATCCAGACCCTGAAAGTCGGCTCCCTGGGGACGCATAAGGCGCTGGGTTTGGCCAAGGCCAAAAAATCCGTCTTCCTGCTGGCTTCCACTTCCGAGGTTTACGGCGACCCCCTCATCCATCCCCAGACCGAGGATTACTGGGGAAACGTCAACCCCATCGGGCCCCGGGGCGTCTACGACGAGGCCAAGCGTTTCGCCGAGGCCCTGACCATGGCCTACCACCGTTTCCACGGCGTCGACACCAAGATCGTCAGGATCTTCAACACCTACGGTCCCCGGATGCGGGCGCGCGACGGCCGCGTCGTTCCCGCCTTCATCTGCCAGGCCCTGGACGGCGAACCCCTCACCGTTTTCGGGGACGGTTCGCAGACCCGGAGTTTCTGCTACGTCGCCGATCTGCTCGAAGGCATCTACCGCCTGTCGCTTTCCGCCGAACACGACCCGGTCAACATCGGCAACCCCCGGGAGATGACGGTGCTGGAATTCGCCCGCCTGGTCCTGAAGCTGACGGGCAGTTCCAGCCGGATAGCCCGCAAACCCCTGCCGGTCGACGATCCCAAGATCCGCCAGCCCAACATCGACCGGGCCGAGAGCATTCTGGGCTGGCAACCCGCCGTTCCCCTGGAGGAAGGGCTGAAGATCACCATCGACTATTTTCGTTCCCACCGTTGACCGCGAAAAACATGGAAGGAGAAATATCGTGAGAACGGGCCTTTACCTGGCGCTGGCGGTCGCCATGCTCCTGGCGTCCGGGTCGGTCCGGGCGGAGGAACCGCTCGCTTCCTGGGCTTCGGACTCGGACAACATCTACCGCAACCTCGAACTCTTCACCAGCATCCTCGAACT
>DAOSXE010000053.1 GCA_035380285.1 bacterium
TTCAGGGAGAAGAATTCAGAATTCAGGAGCCCACCGCCGCGCCCCCTGGAGACTTCTGCACCTGTGAAAAGCATAGGGCATAGGGCATGGAGCATAGGGAAAGAGAGGGTTCAGGGTTCAGGGTTCGGGAGAAGAATACAGGAGTCAGAATTCAGTAGCCCCCGACCTCACCCTCTCTGGGAGTCCACAGACCTGCCTGCCGGCAGGCAGGTTTCACAGATTTTAAAACAGAGATTACGCAGATTGGAGGAAGCAGAGTGCAGGGTGCATGGCGCCCTTCTTGAACCCCGAACCCTGAACCCTCTGCTCCCCCTTCATGAACTTCATGTCCTTCATGGTCGAGAAATCATAGGGCATAGCGCATGGAGCATAAGAGGGGAAGAATTCAGAATTCAGTAGCCCCCTACCTTGCCCCCTCAATGAGTCCATAGATTTCACAGATTAGAGGACTGAAATTACACAGATGGAGATGGCTCCCACTGTCCGCCGCTGGGCATCTTCAGTCCGTCAAAAATCCTCTTGTGCCTCTTGCGCCTCTTGTGGCCACCCTTTCCCCGTTTGTGCCTTTTGTGGCCCCCCACTCCCCTTCCTGAACCCCGAACCCTGAACCCTGCAATCTCATCGCCCCTCTCGAAGTGATATAGTTATAACCACAGGGAGGAGACGATGGCGCAGGGCAGGGCAGTTGCGGCGGCGGTGGCGGCGTTCTCGGCGATCTCGGTTTCCGCCCGGGGGGCCGAGATCGTGGTGGCGCCGTCCGGAGGCGATTATACCTCCATCCAGGCCGCCCTGGACGCCGCCGACGCCGGCGATACCGTCACCGTTCTCTCCGGGACCTACCGGGAGGCGCCGGTCTTCCCCCGGAGCGGTTCGGAGGCTTCCGGCTCTATCACCCTGCGGGCCGGACCGGGGGAGACGGCGGTGGTCGACCCCCAGGCCGAGGGCGACGTCATTACGGTCGCTGACCGCTCCTACGTCCGGATCGTCGGTTTCGAAATCACCAATTCCCATGCCGGCGCCGGCATCATGGTCCGGGGGAAGGGCGACCGGATCGAGATCGCAGACAACCGGATTTACGGCCTGCCCGGCGCCGACGCGATCGGGATCATGATCCTGGGCGACGACCCGGTTCCCCTTTCCGGGATCGTCGTTTCCGGCAACGAGATCCACGACTGCGAACCCGCGCCCAGCGAAGCGCTGGTGTTGAACGGGAACGTCTCCGGCTTCGAGGTCGTCGACAACGTCGTCCGCGACGTGAACAACATCGGCATCGACTTCATCGGGGGGGAGAGTTGGACCGGGAACCACGGCGTGGCCCGGGACGGGGTCTGCCGGGGGAACCGCGTCTACCGCGCCCGTTCCGTCTACGGGGGCGGCTACGCCGCCGGGATCTACGTCGACGGCGGCCGCGACATCGTCATCGAGGGCAACCTGGTCCACGAGTGCGATCTGGGGATCGAGATCGGAGCGGAAAACCCCGGGTACACCGTTACCGGGGTGGTCGTCCGCAACAACGTCGTCTATGCCAACGACAAGGCCGGGATCGTCTTCGGAGGGTACGAAGCGGAACTGGGCCGGGTCGACGGCTGCGAATTTTCGGGGAACACCCTCTACCACAACGACACCCTCGCGGACGGCAACGGCGAATTCGCCGTCAACTGGGCCGAAGGGAACCGGGTCCGGAACAATATCGTCGTGGCCGGCCCCCAGAACCTCCTCATCCGCGCCGAGACCGGAAGCGTCGACAACGGTTTCGACTGGAACCTCTATTACGCCGACGCCGGCGCGGAGGCCGTCGCCGTCGACTGGCAGGGGGTCCGGTACACGGGCTTCGAGCAGTACCGAGCCGCCGTCGGGCAGGACCAGCACTCCGGTTTCGCCGACCCTCTCCTGGACGCGCCGGCCGCGGGCGCGGTCCGTCTCGCCGGGGGGTCCCCGGCCATCCAAGCCGGGGACATGGAGTCTCCGGATCTGCTGGGCGCGGCCGACTGCTACGGTAACCCCCGCGTCCGGGGAGGGAGGGTCGATATCGGCGCCGCCGAAGCCGATATTCTCCCCGGCGCCGGCTCCGGCGACTACGACGGGGACGGCACCGCCGACGTCGCCGTCTTCCGGCCGTCGTCGGGGGCCTGGCTGGTCCGGGGCCTGACCCGGACCTGGTTCGGGGGCGACGGCGACCTGCCCGTGCCCCGGGACTACTCCGGGAACGGGACCTGGGAGCCGGCGGTCTTCCGGCCGTCTTCGGGCAGATGGTCGGTCCGGGGCCTGACCTCGGCCTTCTACGGGGTTTCCACGGACGTCCCGGTCCCGGCGGACTACGACGGTGACGGGAGCGTCGATATCGCCGTCTTCCGCCCGGCGGGGGGAAAATGGCTGGTCCGCGGCGGCCTTCAGGCCTACTACGGGATCTCCACCGACGTCGCCGTCCCCGGGGATTACGGCGGGGACGGCACTGCCGCCGTCGCCGTCTTCCGGCCCTCGGCCGGCCGCTGGCTGGTGCGGGGGGGGACCGGGGCCTACTACGGTTCTTCCGCCGACACCGTCGTTCCCGGAGATTACGACGGGGACGGGACCTGGAACTTCGCGGTCTTCAGGCCGTTTTCCGGCCGTTGGCTGGTCAGGTACGGCCCCGCCGCCTACTGGGGGGCATCGGGGGACGCGGTCCAGCCGGCCGACTACGACGGGGACGGGACCTGGGACTTCGCCGTCTTCCGCCCGGCGGCGGGGAAATGGCTGGTGCGTGGGGTGACTTCCCCCTACTACGGCGCCTCCACCGACGTCCCCGTCGCCAACCCCTAAGAGGGAGGGTTCAGGGTTCGGGGTTCGGGTTATCTCTATGCCCCCTGCTCTATGCTGTTTCGACCATGAAGGACATGAAGATCATGAAGGGAAGAGGGGTAGCCACAAGAGGCACAAGAGGCACAAGAGGATTTTAGAGGAGTGGAAAATGTCTTGGTAGAGACAGTAAGAAAACACCCTCGTATCTCTTGATCTGTGTCATCTGTGGACTTTTCTTGAACCCTGAACTCTGCATTCCTTTCCCAATCAGAGTTAATCAGAGAAATCAGGTGCAAAAGTCTCCAGGGGCCGCGGTGGTGGGCTCCTGAATTCTGAATTCTGACTCCTATATTCTTCCCCTGAATCCCTACCACATTCGCGCGTTGGACCGCGCCGGGTAATACTCGATCCGGCCGGAGTTCGGGGCGCGGCGGGCCCAGCCGACCACCCGGTTCCGGCGGTCGAAGAACTCCATCCGGTTCAAGGTGGGGTTGAAGCGGGAAAATCCGACCAGGGCGCCTTGCCGGTCGAAATACTCCACCCGCTTCAGGCCGGGGTTGTAGCGGCCCCAGCCGCCGGGCGGCTCCGCCCGCGCGGCCGACGCGAGCACGACGAAAAGACAGACGATCGCGGCGATTTTTCCCAACATGCCGTCCTCCCGCGAATAGCGGTATGTCCTGAAACCCGCTATACTATTATCGCGGCTTTATCGGGAACTCTCAAAACCAAAACTCGGGGAAAAGCGGTTGCCGGAGGGCGGGATGAAAGCCGAGACCATCGCCGAACTGAAAGAAACGGGAAAGCTCGCCCTGGGATTCATGCCCTGGCTCCTTTTCCTGTTCCTCCCCACCGGCGGCTGGAACGAGCTGCGCCGCGCGGTCCCGATCTGCCTGGCCGCGGCCCTCCTCTTCGGCTGGAAGTCGCTGCGGCGTGGTTTCATCCTCCAGTGGGCGACCCTGGCGTTTTTCCTCTTCGTCACCGTGGCCCTGTACGGGTTCGCCTGGGTCTGGCTGGCGGAGAACATGGCGGTCGTGGCCAATGCTTTCCTGGCCGGGACCATCTGGGCCACGGTGCTGGCGGGCCGGCCCTTCACGCTCCAGTACGCCCGCGAAGGGCTGCCCCGGGACCGGTGGTACGATCCCGCCCTGATCCGGGGGTGCCGGTCGATCGCCGTCTTCTGGGGCGCGCTGCTGCTGGTCCCCACCGCCTGCAACCTTTTCCGCGATTTCCGACCCGCCGCGCTGCCGGACAAGTTTTATTTCGCGGTCAGCCTCGGCTGCATCGTCCTCGGTTTCGCCTACACCGTCTGGTACCGTCGACGGAAACGCCGGCAGCATGCGGCCGTTTCCCGCTGAGCCCGCTCCCCCGGAGGATCAGTAAGAAATCTTCGCGGAAGATCTTTCCGGCGCTGTTCGGAAGCTGAAATCGATACCGAGGCCCCCGGGCAAGGCCCGGACGTCCATTCCGGCGCCGGCGAGGCGCAGCCGCCGACGATGAGACCGGAACGCCGTTTCCCCGGGCCGTGCGCCGTCCGCGGCGAACCCGGCTTCGATGCCGAGCCCCGGCCCCATGGGAGAGTCCGACCAGGCAAAGACGAGAGAAACCGCCCCCGCCGCCGCCAGTTCTTCCAGCAGCGCCGCCACGGCGTCGAGGAAGCGCCGCCGGTCGATCCGAATCGGGGAGAGCTTCTTTCCGCAGGCCCGGAATTCGAGGGCGAGGCGCCGGCAAGCCGGGTCCGCGACGAGCACGCCGATGAGATATTCCCGGAACCCCTCGGGATCGTCGGGGATTTCCTCCAGGCTCGCCCCCGTTCCGGGGCGGCGCGTGACCTCGGCGCGGACGGCCGCGAACAGTGCCTCCGGGTCCGTCGCCTCCGCGTCCTCCGGCGGCCCCAGGCCCTTGGAGGTGTCGATGAAATCGCCGACCAGGGTCGCCGCCAGGCGCAGCAGGTGGGGTTCGACGATCCGGTCCAGCCCCTCGGTTTCCAACAGGCGTCCGATTCCACGGATGAGCTGGATCGCTTTCAGGGCGACCTGGACTTCGATCACCTCCCCGGCCAGATAGCGTTCCCGGAAGTTTCGGAAATCGCGCAAAAGCTGGGCGACCTGTTTCGAATCCAGGACGCGGGCGATTTCGCGGGCGGCGCCCCACTCTTCGAACTGCCGCAGGCGGCGGGCCAGGGTATGGATTTTCTTCTGGATGAGGGCGAAGACCGCCCCCATCTCCGCGAAAAGTTCCTGGGCGTAGTCGGAGATATAGTTTACGCGCCCGGCGTCGGCGACCTCGATGCCTTCGAGGTCGGCGGCTTCCTCGACGACTCGTTCGAGGGCGGTTTCGATCGCTTCCCCCCGGAGCGGCCGGCCGTGGCCGGGGTAGCAGGTCTCGATACCGCCCCGGGCGTACAGGCGCACGAGCCCCCGCGCCGAGGCCATCAGTTCCTCCCGGTTCCAGCCCGGGGCTCCGGCGATGAGGGGAGCGGTGGCGGCGAGCAGGTCGCCGCAGAAGAGGGCGCTTCCCAGGCGGAAGCAGACGCTGTCCGGGCTGTGGCCCGCAACGGCGTAGACTTCCATGGTGTTGCCGGAGTCCAGGGCAAGCGATGTCCGAGCGAGGCCGCCGTGGCCGTTACCCCCGGGGACGGGGCGCAGCGGGATATCGGCCGCGAACGGAGCCAGGTCCTGTCCCAGGATCTGGGCCTGCGTGATCCTGCGGTCGGCCGCCCGCAGGGATTCGGCCCCGATTTCGTGGATGGCCACGACCGTTCCCGTCAGCTCACGCCATTTGGCATTGGAGACCGCCTCCAGGGCGTGGTCGACGTGGCAGTGGGTGAGAAGGACGTAGACCGGCCGCGGTTTTTCCCGGAGCAGGTTTTTCAGCACCGCCAGGATGGCTTCGGTCTGCTCCGGCAGCCCTCCGGGGTCGATGACCGCGAGGGCGCCGGGCGTTCGGATGAGGTAGGAGTTGCAGGAAAAGACCAGGGGCTTGCGCAGGTAGGAATAGAGCCATGCCTGGCGCGCCCCCGGGATCGGTTCCCAGCCCGGGGACATCGTGGCGGCGGTCTTGGATCGATTTCGGTTCATACCCGACCTCTCTTCCGCGGGTACCGTAGTATAGCCGCAGTCGCGCCCTCGGGAGGACTGTTATTAATCAGGCCATAAATGGCACCGCCACCTTTGCCTCCGTTATTGCGAGCGGAGCGAAGCAATCCACCCATCTTTTATACTGAAGAGATCGCTTCGCCCCCTTTGGGGACTCGCAATAACCCGTATATCCAAGTATGGACGTTCTTATAAATCCTTGGGCGAATCGGGGCCTTTTTCGAAGTCGTATGCGTAAGCGGTTGAATATTTCCCGGGTCCGTCCGTCAAAGAAGGTGAACGGGAACCCCAGGAGGGACGGACGATGAAAAAGCTGATGGGAAGCATCATGGTCGCCGCGGCGGTCCTCTTCTGCGCCCAGGGCGCCCTCGCCGACTGCCACGGCTGGAACCACCACGGGCATAGCCGCCACCACCACGGCGGCGGCTGCGACGGCTGGGAAACCTTCGGGGCGGTCTGCGCCGGTCTGCTCGGCGTGGGCCTGATCGCCGCGGCCGTAAGCGACTGGGAACCGCCCGCGTGCCGCACTTACGCCGTCTATCCCCCGCCGCCCCCCCCTCCTCCCCCCGTCTACCACGGCCCCGTCGTCTACCCGGCTCCCCGCTACTGTCCTCCTCCGCCCGTGGTCTATTATCGGCCGGTCTACCGGTAACCGGGCCGGGAGAATTCCCGGAACTCAACCCGGCGGGAGATGGTATGGTGGACCCGGGCCGGCGGAGGAAATCAAGAACCGGGACCGGCCCCGCGCCGCCGCGGGGCCGATCCCCGTTATAGGGAGAGAAGACTATGGCCAGACTTGTCCCGCAGCCATCGCCGATCGAAGCCGCCGGGGATCCCCCCAAGGAGATCCGGGAATACATCGGGCTGGTCAACACCGGCACCGCCGCAGTGAGCGTCGCCAAAATGAACAGTCCCGGCGGCTGGCTCGAACCCCCGCAGACGCCCGAGTTCAGCGAATACACCCTGGTTCTCAAGGGCGAGTTGGAGGCCCGGTTGGGCGACCGGGTGCTCGCCGTCCGGGCCGGGCAGGCCCTTATCGTCGAAGCCGGGGAGACGGTGCAGTACGCCACCCCCGGGCCCGAAGGGGCCGAGTACGTCTCCGTCTGCGTCCCGGCCTTTTCGCCCGGGACCGTCCACCGCCGGGAATAAGTCCGGCTGATTTTCTTCGGATACAGTATGTTGGAACGAGCGTTGCTGAAACCGGCAAAGGAGGCGGGATGAAGGAGACGAGCGTCAAACTGGTCGTTTGGGCGAGCGCCCTGGCGGTTCTCCACGCCGCGGTCGCGGCGCCGAGCTGGCGACCGTTGTCTTCGGGAATGAACGACGATGTCGAAGCCCTGGTCTGCGGCGGTTCGGGGAATCTGTACGCCGGGGGCAGGTTCGATACCGCAGGGGGAGTGACGGTCAACCACGTCGCCAAGTGGGACGGAAACTCCTGGTCGGCGCTGGGTTCGGGAACGGACGGACCGGTTTATTCCCTGGCCCTCGATGGATCGGGAAACCTCTATGCCGGCGGTGGTTTTTATTGGGCCGGGGAGGTGGCGGCCAACCGTATCGCCAAGTGGGACGGGAACTCCTGGTCGGCGCTCAGTTCCGGTCTGGACGGTATAGCGTCCGCTTTGATCTGCGACGGTTCCGGGAACCTTTACGCCGGCGGGTCGTTTACCGAGGCCGGGGGCCTCGCCGCCGCCCATGTCGCCATCTGGGATGGGAGTTCCTGGTCAGCTCTCGGTTCGGGCACGAACGGCGCCGTGAATGCGCTGGCGCTGGATGGGTCGGGGAACCTCTACGCCGCCGGCGAATTCACTACCGCCGGAGGGGCGTCGGCGAACTATATCGCCAAGTGGGACGGCGCTTCCTGGTCGGCGCTGGGTTCGGAGGTGAATTACTTCGTGTGGGCCTTGGCCTACGAAGCCCCGGGGACGTTGTTCGCCGGAGGAGGGTTTTGGCAAGCCGGGGGCCTGGAAGTTAACAACACCGCCAAATGGGACGGAGTATCCTGGTCGGCGCTCAGTTCCGGTACCGACAGCTTCGTTTTTTCCCTGGCCGCCGCCGGAACGGATGCTCTTTATGCCGGCGGCGTCTTTATTGACGCAGGGGGGGTGGACACCTACTACATCGCCTGCTGGGACGGGAACTCCTGGTCGGCGCTGGACTCTGGCATGGACGGGTATGTTCTCTCCCTGGCGAACTCCGGGTCGGGGGAGATCTATGCCGGGGGGATGTTCGAAACCGCCGGAGGCGTGGCCGCCGCCCGCGTCGCCCAATGGTCCGAATCGGCGCCTCCCGCCGTTGTCGGGGACTACGACGGGGACGGGACGTCCGATATCGCCGTTTTCCGACCCTCCGCCGGGCTGTGGCTGGTGCGGGGCCTGACCCGGGCCTGGTTCGGGACTGTCGCCGACCAGCCCGTGCCCCGGGACTACTCCGGGGACGGGACCTGGAATATCGCCGTTTATCGGCCCGCGCAGAGCCGGTGGATGGCCCGTGGAGTGACTACGGCTTGGTTCGGAACGGCGGTGGATGTGCCGGTGCCGGCCGATTACGACGGCGACGGGACGGCGGACCTGGGGGTTTTCCGGCCCTCGACCGGGAAGTGGGCGGTGAGAAACGTCACTCAGGCCTACTTCGGTGTCTCCACCGACGACCTGGTTCCGGGAAATTACGACGGGGATAGCCGGGCCCGGATCGCGGTCTTCCGTCCGGCGGCGGGGAAATGGCTGGTGCGAGGGGTGACGGGGCTCTATTTCGGAGGCTCCACCGACAGCCCGGTTCCGGGTCCGTATTCGGGGGGGGCGTCCTGGGATTACGCGGTCTACCGGCACACTCAGGGAAAATGGTTGGTACGCGGCCTCACCTCGGTCTTCTACGGCGTCGCCGCCGACACGGTCCAGCCGGCGGATTACGACGGCGACGGGAGCTGGGATTTCGCGGTCTTCCGCTCGGCGGCGGGGAAATGGCTGGTGCGTGGGGTGACTTCCCCCTACTACGGCGCCTCCACCGACGTCCCCGTCGC
Source organism: bacterium (assembly GCA_035380285.1). NCBI lineage: Bacteria > bacterium. The sequence goes on from DAOSXE010000053.1 coordinate 8,890, forward strand.
CAACCCCTAAGAGGGAGGGTTCAGGGTTCGGGGTTCGGGTTATCTCTATGCCCCCTGCTCTATGCTGTTTCGACCATGAAGGACATGAAGATCATGAAGGGGGAGCAGAGGGTTCAGGGTTCGGGGTTCAGGGGGCTTATTACTCTATGCCCTATGCTCTCTGCTCTCTGCTTCTCACCACAGAGGACACCGAGGGGGGATGAGAGGGGAAGAGGGTGAGGTGGGGAGGTTTTACGCTAGGCGCTCTGCGCCCTGCCCCATGTCCCCCTGGGGACTTCGGCTGAGCCTGAATCCTGAACCCCGAACC
>DAOSXE010000054.1 GCA_035380285.1 bacterium
GCCAGGGCGCGACCGATTCCATCCGCCAGCGCCTGGCCTCCCTCGGCTCCAACCTTCTCAGCATCCGTCAGGCGTCGCGGTCCCAGGGGGCGGTCCGGTTGGAAAGCGGGTCGGTGAGCCGCCTCACCGAAAAAGACGCGGAGGCGATCGCGCAGCTGGAAAAGGTGCGCCGCGTCTCCCCCCGGGTCTCGGGGAGGGCCCAGCTCGTCTACGGCGGCAAGAACTGGAACACCTCGGTCGAGGGCCAGGGGATCGACTACCCCCAGATGCGGGCGGCGGTGCCGGTGATCGGCCGGTTCTTCTCCGAAGAGGAGGTCCGGAAACGGGCCAAGGTGGCGGTGATCGGCCAGACCGTGGCCCGGGAACTGTTCGGAGAAACCAACCCGGTGGGGAAATTCCTGCGCATCAACCGTATCGCCTTCCAGGTCGTGGGGATCCTCCCCGAAAAGGGAGGGAGTTCCTGGCGCGATCAGGACGACGTCGTCATCATCCCCTACACCACCGCCATGTACCGGCTCCTGGGGAAAGATTACCTCAACAACATCGACGCCGAGATCGTATCCGAGGAGGCGATGGAGGAGGCCGAACAGGAAATCGACGACCTCCTGCGCAAACGCCACCGGGTTCTCGACGAGACCGCCGAGGTCTTCGACGTCCGCAACATGGCCGAGATCCAGGACACCATCGAATCCACCACCCGAACCATGACCATGCTCCTGGGCTCGATCGCCGCCATCTCCCTCCTGGTCGGCGGCATCGGGATCATGAACATCATGCTGGTCAGCGTCACCGAGCGGACCCGGGAGATCGGCCTGCGCAAGGCGCTGGGGGCCCGCAAAGCGGATATCATGACCCAGTTCCTGATCGAAGCCGTCCTCATGACGGTCACCGGGGGCGTGATCGGCATCTTCTTCGGGACCGGGATCTCCATGGCCCTGGCCGCGGCGGCGGAGTGGGCGACCCGGGTCACCCCTTTCTCCATCGCCCTGGCCTGCGGCTTCTCCGCCGCCGTCGGGCTCGTCTTCGGTCTCTGGCCGGCTCGACAGGCCTCGCGCCTCAACCCCATCGACGCTCTCCGTTACGAATAAAGCGCCGGGGGAGGGAGCAAAGGGCGTGAAGCCCCTCCGCCTCGGCCCCCGATGGGGTCAGGGTTCGGGGGGGAGGCATGGAGCATAGCATAAAGGGGTCAGGGTTCGGGGTTCAGGGGGGAGGCATAGAGCATAGAGCATAGAGCCGTATTCATCCCCTTTAAATCCTCTGTGCCTCTTGTGGCTGACCCTCTCCCCTTCATGAACTTCATGTCCTTCATGGTGAAACCAGGATTACGCAGATTAGGGAGAGGTCCACAGACCTGCCTGCCGCAGGCAGGTTCCACAGATTGGGAAAATGTAGGGTGCTTTCACTGTCCGCCACTGGGCATCTTCAGCCCGTCCTCAACCCTCTGAAAATCCTCTTGTGCCCTCTTGTGCCTCTTGTGGCTGACCCTCTCCCCTTCATGAACTTCATGGTAAATTCTTCCCCGCTCCTTCTCCATCCGTGTCATCTGTGGACCCATTGAGGGGACTAGGCGGAGGGCCTGAACCCCGAACCCTGAACCCTCTCATTCCCCCCTCTTCATGTCCTTCATGGTGAATTCTTCCCCGCTCCTTCTCCATCCGTGCCATCCGTGGATGCCTTCTCCAGCCGTGAACCGACCGGCGACGGGGTCGGGGACGGGTACTCGACCGCGCTCAGTTCGAATTCGAGAACGTCGTAGCCCAGGAGCCAGACCATGAACCCGGTCAACCCCCCGGCCTCGATGTCGATCCTGGTCTTGACCGTGCCCACCCCCGGCACCAGCCACTGGCTCGAGGAAGAGGTGGTGCCGTCGCTGGACTCGGTGGTCACCACCACCCGGTAGGCCTCGAAACGCCCGGCCGGAACCTCGACGGTCTCCTTTCCCGCCACCTCGCCCCGGACCGTGCTGTCGATGGTCTCGTCCTCGTCCACGATCTCCTTGCCCTTCCATTCCCAGGAGTCCCCGAGGGAAAGAGGCAGGGGAAACCGCAGCATGGGGGGATCGTACCGTCGGTCGGTATCGACGAAATAAACCTCGCTGTGCGCACTGTAGATGAAGACCCCCCGAGGCAGAATCCTCATCCGCTGCTCCATGACCAGGTGGGGAGCCCGGGAATGGAGCACCAGATCCTCTCCGGTCTGCTCCACCCAGGCCCGGGCGTCGCCGAGGTTGGAATCGTACCGCCAGGCCAGCCCATCCAGGAGGGGAAAACTGGATTCCAGTCCCGGGCGCGAAATTTGAGCGGCGGCGCCGGCGCAGAAAACGAACGCCGCCGCAGCCACCCCGACTCTTCGGGCGGCGCCCACGGTCAGGCTCCCCTCCGGGTCAGGGTCATGATGGTGACGTCGTCGAAGAGGGGCCCCGGCTGGAACGCGAGCACGGCCGCCCGCACCGAAGCGCAGAGCGCTTCCGCGCTCTCTCCGGCGTGGGCCGCGAGCAGACGTTCCAGTCTCTGCGCGCCGAAGAACTCCCCCGAGCCGTTCCTGGCCTCGGTCACCCCGTCGGTGTAGAAAACCAGGGACTCTCCGGCCGCCAGGTCCAGGTTCCCGTTTGCATAGGCGTAATCGGCCGTAACCCCCAGGGCCATATTCCCCAGCAGACCTCCGGACTCGACCGCGCCGTTCCCCCGCACCAGGAAGAGGCGGTCGTGGCCGGCATTGGCGAAGACCAGGCCGCCGGCGTCGACGTCGTAGAAAGCCAGGATCATGGTCACGAACATGGACCGCTCGTTGTCGCGGCAGAGGGCGTTGTTGACCTCCGCCAGGACCGACGCCGGATCGGGGGAACGCGGGCAGAAGTCGCGGACCAGGGTCCGGGTCACCGCCATGAAGATGGAGGCGGGCACCCCCTTCCCGGAGACGTCGGCGATGACCAGGGCGAGGCGGCGGGAGTCCAGCGGGAAAAAGTCGTAAAAATCGCCCGCCACCTCCCGGGCGGGGAGGTTGACCGCATGCAGGTCGAAGGCGGGAGCCCCCGGAAAGACGGGAACCGCCCGGGGAAGCAGCGATTCCTGAAGCCCCCGGGCGATCTTGATCTCGCTCTCCACCGCTTCCCGGGCCGCGATCTCGCGGGCCAGGTTCCGCATGTAACTTTTGAGCCGGGAGCCGAGCTGGTTGAAGGCGGCGGTCAGATCCCGGACCTCCGACGTCCCCCCCGGGGGGAGCGCCACGGTGAAATCGCCGCCGCCCAGGCGGCCGACCGCCCGGCTCAGACGCACGATCGGACGCGAGATGACGAACGCCAGCCACCAGCCGGCCGCTCCGCCCAGAACGACGAAGAGCCCTCCGAGCAGCAGACTCCCTTTCTTGATCCCGTCTTCGAACTCGTCGAGCAGAGCGGCGATCCGCAGATTGGAATCGGCAGCCACTTCTTCCCCCTTGCGGTCGATAGCCTCGATCACGGGGGCGAAAAACTCCCCGATATTGACGACCGCGTAGACGATGAAGGGGGTGCCCGGAACCCGTCGGCTGACCATGTATTTTTCCCGCTCGCGGTTGTCGCCGTCCACGAACAGGTATTCCCCCGCGGTCTCCGGCTCGGTGAAACTGCGGCTGACCAGGTCCCACATCTGGGGATAGCGGTCTTTCCATTCGGCGAAGTTCCGTCCCTCGATATCCGGGTTGGGGTGCCAGATCGAGACCCCCCGGTCGTCGCCGACGTCGATATAGCCGGCCCGGTGGCGGCCGGGATAGATCGCCTCGATCTCCTGGGTGGCGATCCGGCGCAGCTCCGGGTCCCGGCGCAGGGCGGCATAGTCGGCGCAGTCGCGGCCGCGCAGCAGGTACGCCAATTCGGCGCCGGCCTGGCGGGCGCGTCCCTGGACGATCTCCCGGGCGTACCGGACCAGGAGGCTCTCGGCCAGGACCCGGTTTTCCCGCGAAACCGACTCGACCGTGCGCTCGCTGCTCCCCCGGACCCGAACGAGCAGGCGGTCGATCCCCGATTCCACGGTCAGGAGCACCCCGGCCGCCACCGCCGCCACCAGGAATGCGAAGGCGAGAACCAAGCGCAGGCGCAGGCTCGTCCTGCGCCGGGGAGCCTCCCCCCTTCTGTTTACCCGCCCCTTCATGGTGGTGTATCTTACCACAGGAGGAGGCGCCCGTGGAAAACCGGCCCGTCGAAATCCGGCCTTACGCTCCCGGCGACCGCGTCCCGGTCCGGGACCTGGCCGTGGATACCGCTCTCCGGGGAGAGCCGGGAACTGCGTTTCTCCCCGACCGGGAACTGCTGGCCGACCTCCTCACCGGGCCCTTCCTCGATCTCGAACCCGGCAACGTCTTCGTGGCGGTGACGCCGGAAGGAGCCCTGGCCGGGTATATCTTCGGTTCCGGAAATTTCAAGCGCCTGGGGCGCGCCTTCTGGCCGCGGTTCCTGCCCGGCATCGCCGTACGCGCCTTACGGCGGGGGCTGCTGGCGGACACGGGCGCGCGCCGGTTCCTGATCGGAGCGGCCCGGGCCGGCCTGGGGGGGGAATTCGGCTGCCCGGCCGACCTCGCCCCCTACCCGGGAGTGCTTCACATCAACCTCTCCCGGGAACGGCGGGGGCGGGGGCTGGGAAGCCGCCTGCTCCGCCGTTTTCTGGGCCACCTGGCGGCCGCCGGAACTCCGGGCGTCCATTGCGGGACCATGTCCGAATCCGCCCGTGATTTTTTCCTGCGCAACGGCTTCCTTCAGCTCTGCCGGAAACGGCGGCCGTTCTTCGACGCCTATGCCGGACGGGAAGTGACCTATTTCGTCCTGGCAAAACCCCTGGACGGGGCGGCGGCACGGGCGGGCGACGTTTAGACCGGGACCCAGGCCTTGAGCAGGGTCCAGAGTCCCAGGGCCCCGACCAGGACCCCCAGAAAGGGGCGGATTTTCTCCTCGGGGAAACGCCGGGTGATCCGAGCCCCGAAGGGCGTGGCCAGGAGCGCTCCCAACACCAGGGGAACCACCAGCTTGGGGACCATGAGCCGGATCCCGCCCAGGTCGAACCGCCAGGCGGCGGACGCGGGCACGCTGGAGGCGCTGCCGGTCAGGCAGAAGGTGACGAACCCGGCGATGCAGATCGGAGCCTCGGCGGCGGTGGTGCAGCCGATGGCGCTCTTGTGGTCGTGGCCGGCGATGATCTGCCCCGAGGTCACCACCGGTCCGAAACCGCCCCCGGTGATCCCCTTGTTGAAGGAGCTGACGATCCCCACCCCCACCATCTTCCGCCAGGAAAAGCGAAAACTGAACCGGGACAGCAGGATGCCGCCCATGACCAGGGCGAGCACCCCGATGTAGGACTTGAGATAGAGCTTGTCGATCCCCACCGCGATGGCGGCCCCGGCCACCACCATCACCAGGCCGAAGACCGTGATCAGAAAAACGATCTTGGAGTCGCGGGAAGTCCGGGTGAAGGTGACGTTGCCTTCGCCGTGGTGAAAGACCGACGCCGAAAAGCCCCCGAAAGCCTGGGAGAGCAGGATCCCGGGGATAACCGCGACGGGATGGAAGCCGAGGGTGATCAGGAGCGGGGAGAGGGTGGTTCCGTACCCCATCCCCATCGAGGAATCCAAGAGCTCGGCCAGAAAGGCCAGAACCGCGATGCCGATGAACTCCATGGCCGGCTCAGTCGAGATAGCCCAGCCGGCGGAGCTTGGTCTTGACCGCTTCCAGCTCGTTGGGGCTGTAGGGCCGTCCCGAAATCTCCGGGACCGCGGGAGCCGAGGCGATGTCGCGCAGCACGTAGACCACGAAATCCGTGACCGAATCGAACCCGGAGCCCGCGATCAGCGACTTGAGGTGGTTGTAGAGCGGCCGGGGTATCTTGATCGTCGCCTTGGGTTCCCGTTCCATGATCTCGCTTCCCTGCCCGGCCCGACCCGGCGGACCGGCTGCTCCTCAACCGGTACTATTGCAGGTCGGACCGGCGCAGACAAGCAAAATACGGGCGGCGGCGACGCTCAGAAGGCCAGAATCGCCATGGTGCCCAGAACGTAGGTATCCTGCCAGCCCCAGTCCTTCTCGGTGGCGTCCCACATGAAATAGAAATCGCCGCCCAGGGTCTCCAGCCCCAGAATCCGGCCCAGGGTCAGACCGGCATAAGCGCGGTTGCGGTAGATGCCTTCCTGCTCCTGTTCGAAGAAAAATTCTTCGGCCAGGTAGAACCCGAGCTTCCAGGCGCTGAGCGTCCAGGGAAGGGCGACGGTGGTCTTGTTGCGGAAGCGCCAGAGGTCGTCCCCGGTTTCGCGGCTGCGGTAGGCCACCCGCGAACGGTTCTTGACTTTCCAGCCTTCCCAGTCGGTTTTCAGGGTCAGCTCCAGGTAGGGACGGTCTTCCTGCAGCCAGCCCGAGGCGGATTTGCTGAAGACGAACCGGCAGCCGCCGCCCAGGACCAGCCAGTCCAGCGCGGTCCAGGAGAGCGACGGCTGGGTGTACTGTTCGTAGACCTCCCCGTCGTCGTTGCTGTAGTACGCCGTCTCCTCCACGGCGGCTTTGACGGAATCCGCCAGGTTACCCGCCGCCACCCCGCCGAACCATATCTGCCAGTCTCCGTCGTCGGCCGCGGCGGCGTTCAGGGCCGGAACCAGCAGCAGTATCCCCACGAAAACGCGCTTGCTCATATCCGTTCTCCTTCCCCGCGGGCGGGATCAGATTCCGAAGATCTTCCAGGCCTGGGCCTGGTAGAGGGCCCAGACGCCCAGGACGGTGACGAGCACTCCGATGATGGGCCGGAGCTTCTCGTTGGCGACCCGCTTGGTGATCTTGGCCCCGAACGGGGCCGCCACGATCGCCCCCAGGGTGAGGGGAAGGACCATCTTGGGAATGACCATGGAGATGCCGGCTACGGTGAAGGACCAGATGGCTTCGGCGGGAATGCCGGCGGCCTGGCCGGCCAGGCAGAAGGCGACGAAACCGGCGATACAGATGGGGGCCTCGGCGGCGGTGGTGCAGCCGATGGCGCTCTTATGGTCGTTGCCGGCGATGATCTGCCCCGAGGTCACCACCGGTCCGAAACCTCCCCCGGAGATCCCCTTGTTGAAGGAACTGATCACTCCCACTCCCACCATCTTCCGCCAGGAAAAGCGGAAACTGAACCGGGAGAGGAGAATCACGCCCATGACCAGGACCAGAACGCCGATATAGACCTTGAGATAGAGCTTGGGCAGGCCCACCGCGACCAGAGCGCCGAAAACGACCGCCACCAACCCCAGGACGGTGATCATGAAAACGACCTTGGAATCCCGGGACGTCCGGGTGAAGGTGACGTTGCCCTCCTCGTGGTGGAAGACCGAAGCGGCGAAGCCGCCGAAGGCCTGCGAGAGGAGCAGGGCGGGGATGGCGGCGATGGGGTGGAACCCGAAACTGATCAGCAGGGGGGAAAGGATGGTCCCGTACCCCATCCCCATCGAGGCGTCCAGCGTCTCCGCCAGAAACGCCAGAACCGCGATATAGACAAATTCCATGGTGCTACCCTCCTTGATGCCGGCTTTCGCCGTTTTTCCGGCAACGGGTCTCCGGGCCCCCGGACACTCCGATTGCACTACTATAACACTCCTATAAGTATATAATGGAGGGTGCGAACCGGAAGCGCAAGTAAAAAATCAAAAAATCGGCGCGCCGACGCGCCCGGGAAAGCAAACGGCCTTCCCGCCCCCCTCGGGGGCGGGAAGGCCGTTTTCGACCTACGCGGGCGTCAGCGGGTGACCGGGATGTCCCCGGAAGCCCCGAAGTAGCCCCGGGTCACGCCCCGGACCGCCCAGAGGCCCAGGTAACTGCGGAAGAGACCGATATCGTCGGTGCCGTTCCCGCTGTAGTCGGCGGGGGCGGGCATGTCCGCGCAGCCGCCCCAGTAGACCCGGGTCAGGCCCCGGACTTTCCACTGCCCCGAAATCGGGGAGAAGACGGCCGGGGAGACGATCCCGTCGCCGTTGTAATCGGCCGGCACCACCTTGTCGGTGCGGCGGCCGAAATAGATCCAGCTCACGCCCCGGATCGCCCAGAGGGAACTCCCCCCCCGGTAGACGGCGAATTCGGCCGCCGGGGTGGAGGCGTAATTGCCCGGCACCGGGATGTCCTTCGACCCGCCGTAGTAGCACTTGGTCAGGCCGCGGACGGCCCAGAGGCCGACGCTCCCGCGGAAAACGGCGATGTCGGTGGTCCCGTCGCCGTCGTAGTCCTCGGGAACGGGCGTGTCTCCTCCCGAGATATAGTAGGTGCGGGTCAGGTTGCGGACGGCCCACAGCCCCGTGCTCCCGCGATAGACGGCGATGTCGGTGGTCCCGTCGCCGTCGTAATCGCCGGACACGGGGGTGTCTCCGCTCCTTCCGTAAAAGGTCACGGTGACGCCGCGCACCGCCCAGAGCGCGGTGCGGTCGCGGAAAACGGCCATATCGGCGTGACCGTCGCCGTTATAGTCGCCGCTCTGCAGGACCAGCAGCGGCGGGGTGTGCCCCAGCTTGGCCAGGAAGGCGTCGACGCCGCCGGCGAGCGCGGCCTGGAAGGGACGGGAGACCGGGAAGTTGTTGGAATCGGTGGCCCCGGCCAGGTAGGCACATTCGTTGGCGTCGACCGCGAGGGCGTAGGCGTAATCGTCTTCGGCGCCGCCCAGGTAGGAGGAGTAGATGAGGAAGTTGCCCATGCAGCAGAGTTTGGTGACGAAGGCGTCGTAGGCGGTGGCCGACTGCCCCTGGTTGAGTTCGTCCTGGTAGGGGTGTTGGAGGGGATAATCGTCGGAGGCGGTTTCCCCGCCGACGTAGACGAAGCGGCCGGCGTCCAGGCCGATGCTCCGGCCGTTATCGAAGTCCCCGCCCCCGATGTAGGTGGAGAAGACCAGGGAAGATCCGTCGGAAGCGAACTTGGTCACGAAGACGTCGCTGCTCCCGCCCCGGGCCGCCTGGAACGCTTTGACCGTGGGGAAGTCGGAGGAAGTGGTCGAACCGGTCAGGTAGGGGAAGTAATCCCCGTCGACCACGATGTCGGCGGCGTCGTCGTAGGACGCTCCTCCCAGGAAGGTGGAGAAGATCAAGTCGGAACCGGCGGAATCGAACTTGGTGAGGAAGGCGTCGCTGTAGCCGTCGAG
>DAOSXE010000055.1 GCA_035380285.1 bacterium
AGAGAGCATAGGGAAAACCCCTCCGCCACGGACCCTTTAGGGTTCGGGGTTCAGGGGGATTGTGGTGGGGCTTACGCTATGCTCTATGCACTATGCTCTTTGCTTCTTACCACAGAGGACACAGAGGGGCACAGAGGATTTTTAGAGGGTTGAGGACGGACTGAAGATGCCCCATGGGGGGCAGTGGGAACCACGATCCTGTCCCCTCATCTGCGTAATCTTAGTTTCACCATGAAGCGGTGGGGGGCTACTGAATTCTGAATTCTTCCCCCGAACCCTTGTTGCACCTGATTACTCTGATGATCCCGAGTCAGGTGCCCGGTATCCTACCGGCTGGGAGAGGATGACTTTCTGATGCGGGAGCAACCTCATCTTTTTTTCCAACGCCGGTTTATCGATCATTCCCAGTACCACCGTTCCCAGCCCTTCCGAAGCGCAAAATAAATAAACGTTCTGACTGATGAAACCGGTATCGGTAGCCGAGTAAAAATCTTTCTGATCTTCCCCGGCCCGGCCCATGCGCGATCGGTCGGCGACATAAATCAGGTCGACCGGCGCCACCTGGGTAAATCCTTGAAGCCCGGTCAAAGCCCTGATGTCTTCGGCCAGGACCGGTTTCAAGGCGTGGCCGGTCGCTTCATAGAGGTAGAGGCCTTGAGGTAAAGCCACATAAATATCGATCTCCTGCCAATTTACGGCGGAGGGAGCGGTGCGCTTCCCGGTTTCGGGGCGGTTGATCCCGAACGCGGCCCAGAGCAGGTCGGACAGCACCTGGTCCGGCAACGGCTTGGTATCAAACTCCCTATGGGTACTCCGGTCCCGCAGCACCTGCATCAAGGGGCGGCCTCCATCCATCCGAGGGGGGAGAAGCGAAATCCTCCCCTCTGCCGGGGTCGGCTGCGCCGAGACACGGGCAACGAGCACCAGAAAGAAAACTACGGCAGGGAAACAATAGTTTCTGCTCATAAGGTTCCTCCGTATTTTAACTTTTACCACACCATACTATACCCTGTTCATGCTCGAGCCGCTCACAAGATTGCTTCGTCGCTAAAGCTTCTCGCAATGACCCTACTTAGAACCTGAACCCTGAACCCTGAATTCTTCTCCCGATCAGAGTAATCAGGTGCGATAAGGGTTCAGGGTTCGGGGTTCAGGACGTGACGGCATTTGTCCCTGATTTAAATATTGCCCCATCAGAGTTAATCAGAGTAATCAGGTGCAAAATTCTTCAGGCTCCACGGCGGGGGCTGCTGAATACTGAATTCTTCCCTATCGGAGTAATCAGGTGCAAAATTTACCTGTTCCTCAATCTATGAAACCCGCCTGCAGGCAGGTCTGTAGATCTCCCCTGGAGGTCTTTTTCGCACTTTTCTTTTCTGTATCTTCAAATTTCAGCGGTATATACTACTAATTCGAAACAGCCGGCGGTCGAAGTGGAAAGTGAGGTTTGTAGTTTGTCCAGTATTTTCGTGGATGCCGATGCCTGTCCGGTCAAACAGGAGGTTTACCGCGTCGCTTCGCGTTATAACCTTGAAGTTATTTTGGTGGCCAATTCCTGGATGCGGGTTCCCACCGGCAGGCCGGTAAAACTGGTAGTAGTCGAAGACGGGTTCGACGCCGCCGACGATTGGATCGTCGAACATATACGGCGCGGGGATATCGCGATAACCGCCGATATCCCGCTGGCGAGTCGATGTTTGAAGAAGGGAGCCCATGTGGTCGGTCCTACCGGAAAACTCTTCACGGACGACAATATCGGTCAAACCGTGGCGACCCGCGATCTCTTGTCGGAGCTGAGGAGTTCGGGAGAGATCATGGGGGGCCCCCCGCCCCTGACGCAGCGCGATCGATCCCGATTCCTGCAGGCGCTTGACTCGGTCGTCCAGACGATACTGCGGCGAGACCCCTCTGGGGCGGCCTGACTTGTTACCGTCCTGTTCCGGTTTTGTTCTCCCATCCTTCCCGCGGGTTTCCCGTTGTATCGTCGAGGGGGGTCTCATCGGAGGTTTTCCGGCGGTAATTGCAAGGAGCCCAAAGCCGGTTCGGCGTTCCCCGAGGGAGAAAACAGGCCGAAATTCCCCCGCGTCGGGGAAACGTACCATTCCGGGCGGCAGCAATAAGCACCGTCATTTTCGGCTCGACTCCGGCGGAAAACGTTGTCCGGTACAGTGACGGAATTCGATTTATGGAAGCTTTTATATGAGAATTTCGGCGCCGATGTAGAGTAAACATAATTATTCAACTTTTATGGCGCTGATTTAATATATTTACAGTGGATATCGGGAGTGGGACTCTCTCTCTATATTTTACTTTCTCAAGTTGAAAGTATAGGAATACATATTGCAATATTGAAATTTGTCTGTTACATTACAAAATAATCAAAAGTTGAAAACCGCCAACTGCAACCGCAAGGAGGAACGTATGGCGAAAATATCAACTTCTCTGGACGCCCAGATCGCGGCCCTGGTAAAAAAGGAAATCGGGAGCCGGGCCGGGGGACGGGACAAGGCCGTCGATAAGGCCGTAAAACTTCTGGGACAGGCACTGGAAGCGTTGACGGCGCTCCAGAAAGGCCCGGCGGCTAAAACCAGGCGGGGAAGAAAGCCCGGCCGGAAACCGGGCAGAAAGCCGGCGGCCAAGGCCCCGGCCGGCGCCGGGGTGACTCCCGCACAGATCAAGGCCATCCGGAAAAAGCTCGGGCTCAACCAGGCCGAATTCGCCAAGAGTATCGGCGTGAGCGTGGCCTCGGTTTCGGCCTGGGAACAGGGCCGGGTCAAGCCCCGGGCGGCCAAGCTGGCCAAAATCCGTTCCCTGGACGCCGGCGGCGCAAAAAAAGCCGCGGGCAAAACCCGCAAGCCGGCGCGCAAGACCGTCCGCACAAGCGGCAGAAAAGTCCGCGCCCGCAAGGCCACGGGCGCTCCGCAGGCGGCTGCGGCTCCCGCCGCCGCGCCCGCGGCCCCGCAAAGCTGATTCCGAATTCCAAGACCGGCTTAATCGAACAGGGCGGCTTCCCTGGAGGAAGCCGCCCTGTTTAATCGTCCGGCGCGTCTCTTGTTCGTTCCGATAGGGGATGTTTTGAGGCGGTGCCGCACGCCGAAACAATATTATCGGAACCGTGGAAGAACGAACGGTTAAGGTATGGAAATGACACTACGCACGATATTTATTTAAGAGAAGTCCTTGATTCATAAAATATATACTCTATTGCATGAAAAACCATTTGTCAGTCGTACATCCCCGAAAAGGGACAAAACTCGTATCCGGGTTTGAGCCTTGACAAAAGAATAGTCTGATGAAACGGATTGCCGTGGTTGTTTTGGCGATGCCGATTTTTGCGGTGGAAGCGTCCGTGAGAACCCCGACGCCCGTTTCCGGTATTACTCCGGTTTCTCCACCGTCGGTGCCTGTACGGATTGCTTGTGACGGGAAATGGCAATGGCATCTCCAAGGAGTTGCTTTGAGTGATAAGAATCCTAATGCGATCTTTTGGTCGATGGCAACCGAGCTGGTGAAAACTGATCTTGATGGATCGATTGATAGCCAGATCGCGATGCCCATGCATTCCGGCGACCTGTGTATCTCCGGAGGAATGGTGTATGTCGTCGTGAACAAAACCAATTGCTGGAACGGCGGCGGCGATCCCGATAACTGGGTTTATGTCTACAATGAAGACGATATTTCCGCCGGTACCGTCGCCGAATATCACTTGGTGGATCCCGATGGGCGCCAAGAAATCCCCGGTGGCGCCGGTGCGATTGCGCGTGACGACGATTATTTTTATATCAGCGGCGGTTTGCTTCCCGGGTCTGTGAAATACAAGATATATCGATATGCCGTCGATTTCGATACCCCCGCCGAAGTTTATATCGACACGGGGTCGATTCCGCCGATCTCCGGGATACAATGTCTTGCTCTCGATTCTTCCTCGGGCTGGATCCTCTGCGGTATGTACGGCGCCCAGGCGATGTATGTCTCTCGAACTGGAGAATACGGCGGTGCCCTTCGAAGTGGTAGTTGTGCCTACGGCGTCATGAATTGGTCCGGTTCAGTGTACGCTCGCGGACGGCTTTCCGGGTCTACCGGAAAGTTCACCGCGTATCTTTCTTTCTTCGATATGCTCTTACCCCCGGCGCCGGTATCGGCGGAACGCGATTCTTCCGCCGTGAACTCAACGGAAACTCTCCCGGACGGTTATCGGCCCCCTGCCGGATCGGTTGATTCATCGCCGTCCCTGTCCGGGTACTGAGCCGGGGTGGGGGAAGTGAAGCTGCAAAAGAAGCCCCCGCGCACCGGGTGCCGGCTATTTTTCTTACAGGGCTTTGGCTTTATCCCAGTTGGTTTTGGCGATACGAATGATCCGGCGATCGGAACCGTGTACCTGCATGGAGACGATCCATCGCCTCGGGATCCAACAGATCCGGTTGTTTGCATCCCGGATCTTGACGGCTTTCCCGGTCTGATGGAGAAGCTCCGCTTCCACGGCAACTAAATCTCCCGGCCCGGAGGACAGTGGGGATTCGTCTTCCCGCCGGCGCGCGGAAGCCCCACCGAGTCCGAAGAGGAAACTAAAAAAGGGTTTTCCCCGCCGCCGTCTTGGAGGCGATTTCCTGGGGGCGAAGAGGAGACCCTGGTATAAAAATCTTTTCATACTTCTCCCGGTGTGCTCCCCGGTATGTGCCGTTCCACCCCGCCGCGGCCCCGGCATCCCGCCGTCGTGGCGGCGGAGTCATTCGGTCCCGCAATCGCTTCCATCCGACGGCAAGTTCCCGCCGCCGCTTTTTTCCGTCTCCCGCAGGGCTATGTCCAAGTTGCGGCGCGCCTCGGCGTAGCCGGGGTTGAGACGCAGCGCCTCCGCGAAGTGCTTGACGGCCTCGGCGCGGTTTCCCTTTTCCGCCAGCTCGACGCCGAGAACGTTGTGGGCGACGTACAGGTTGTAGTAGGCGCCCCCGTTGCCGGGTTCGAGTCGGAGGGCCTCGGCGAAGTGGGGGATGGCCTCGCGCAAGCGCCCCGTCCGCGTCAACGCCGCTCCCAGGTTGTTGTGCGCCCGTCCGTAGTCCGGTTTGACGTCCAGCGCCTTCTCGTAATGAAAGATCGCCTCCTCCGGTTTGGCTTCGCCGTCGAGCGTTCGGCCCAGGTTATAGTAAGCCATGAAACTGCGGTCGTTGATTTCCAGAGCGTGGCGGAAGAGCGCGTCGCTTCCGGTCCAGTACCGCCTCTGCCGAATGCTGAGAAGCCCCAGCAGGCAGACGACGATGAGGCCGGCCCGGCCGACCGCCGGGCTCCGGAAGGACATGACCGCCCAGCCCAGGGCCAGCGCCGGGCCCAGCATCGCCAGATACAGGAACCGGTCGGCCACCGTCGAAAAAACCTGGAAGCCGTGCGGCACCAGGCCCAGCGTCGGCGCCGCTCCCACCGCGAAAATCCCCAGGGCCGTCAGCCATTGCCGCCTGCGCTTGTCCAGCGCCGCGGCGCCCGCGACCGCCGAGAGCATGATCCAGGGGAAATAGCCCCACGCGCCGTCCACGGCCAGGCGGGGGAGGCGGCCGTAGTCGATGCCGAGGTTCAGGGGTACGAAGAGCTTGAAGAGATAGAAACCGAGGGCGTCGCCCGCTATCAGGACCCGCCCCGGAATCGTCGCGACGAATCCGAGGGGGATTCCCCGCTCGGCGAACCGGGCCATGAACACGACCGGCACGGAGATCAGGATCCAGCCGATCAGTAACAGGCGGGGTTGCCGGAAGAGGGTGCGCGGGGTGTTCCCGCCCAGGCCCGGCTCCGAATCCGTGTATCTGAAATGCAGCAGCAGCCCGGCGATGAAGGGGACCGAAACCGCGGCCGGTTTGGAGAGGAGGGCGAGAGCGAAGGCCCCGGTGGCGAGCAGCCCATATCGTATCAGTCCTCTCCGATCTCTCGAGGCCGTACGTTCCGCGGTTGCGGCTCTCTCCGCGTACAGGAGATACGACCGGAGCGCCAGGAGGGAAAAGAATCCGCAGAGAAGGTCCTTCATGCTCGAGACCCACGCTACCGGTTCCACCTGGAGAGGGTGGACGGCGTAAAGAGCCGCCCCCACCGCGGCGGCGGCAACGCACCGGGGCAGGGAAAAGGCCTGGCCCCCGGCGCTTCGACCACGCCGTCCCCCGGACGGCCGGAGAAGCCGACGGCGGTCCTGCTCCCGGGACACGGCTCCGTCGCTGAAGAGCCGATTGAGGATGGCGAAGACCAGAAGAACATTGAGGATATGGAGGATGATATTGGCGGCGTGAAAGATATGCGGGTTGAAGCTTGTGCCGCCGGCTTCGGCTGAAACGGGTTGGGAGCACGCGGTCAAAAGCGCCCAGAGGGAAAAGGTGACGGGCATATACAGGCCTTCGTGGGGACCCTTCCAGAAATGGAGGACGTTGGAGAACGCGGGCGCCTTGAGGCAGGAATTGTTGTAGACGTGGATGTCGTCGTCCCAGCCCACGAAGTCATAGCGCCAGGCCGGCCCGAAGACGAGCAGCGTTGCGGCTATGAGGACCGTTACGATCGGATAGCGTGAATTCATCTCCGTAATTCGGCGGTAAACGTCGCCGCCGGCCGTGGGCATCGAAGCACCCCCGTCAACGCCCGCCTGTTCCGGTGGAGGGCAATCGCTCCCACTCCCGATTTGAGCATGATGTTCAAGCGCATGCGCTCACCGGCCGAGGCGGCGGGGGCGGCACTGCGGGCTTTCGGTCGAAACCGACGGAAAGACACTCCTCCCACGGTCCCCGGAGGGCCATTGCCGCCTTCCGGCCGGCGGAAGCCGCGGCCGTTGGGCATGTCTTTCTAGCGGGTGACCGGGTAATCCCCGTCCTCGCCGAAGTAGGCGCGGGTGACGGTCCGGATGAACCAGAGCCCCTTGCCGTGGCGGAAGACCGCGGGCAGATCGAGCACCCCTCCCGCGAACGCTCCGGGCACCGGGATATCGTTGAGGGAGCCGTAGGAGAAAGCCGCTCCGTCCTGGATCAGCCATTTGCCCTTGGCCGGGCGGTAGACCGCTATCTGATCCCGGGCCGGGGACCCGTCCCAGATATAGTAGCCGGGTACGGGGATGTCGCCGGGGATGCCGTACCAGGCCCGGGTCAGCCCCCTGACCAGCCAGCCCCCGCTTCCGGGGCGCCAGACGGCGATGTCGGCTGACCCGTCCCCGTCGTAGTCGGCCGGGACCGGGAGATCGCCGTCTTGACCGAACCAGAACTGGGTGACGCCCCGGACGATCCAGCGGCCGTCGGAAGGCCGGAAAGCGGCGGCGTCGGCCCGGCCGTCCCCGTCGTAGTCCGCGGGGGCGGGCGTGAGTCCGGAATCCAGGTAGAAACGGGTCAGGCTCTTGACCGCCCAGAGGCCGCTGCCGGGGCGGTAGACGGCGATGTCGGCTATCCCGTCGCCGTCGTAATCCCCGGGGACCGGGGTGTCCCCCGTCCTGCCGTACCAGGAAGCCCCCAGGTCCCAGACCAGCCACTTGCCCTGGTCGGGCCGGAAAACGGCGATATCGGAGCGGCCGTCGCCGCTGTAGTCCCCCGAAGCCAGGACCAGGAAGGGAGGGGTGGCCACGGGCGAAGGAGTGGGAGAAGCCGTGGGAGTAGGTGTCGCCGTCGGTGGTGGAGTTGGAGGGGCGGAAGGAGTTGTGGTAGCGGAGGGAGTCGGCGTGGCGGAGGGAGTCGGGGTGAGCGAGGGCGAGGGCGTCAGGGACGGAGTCGGGGTCGGGGTCGCCGACGGAGTCGGGGTGGCCGAGGGAGTGGGGGTGATCAGGCAGCGCATGAAGACTTTTCCCCCTTCCCCGTTGCTGTTGGAAACGCCGGCAAAGAGGCAGGGGTAACAGACGGCCAGGGAATGAACCGCCTCGTTGGCCGTATCGCCGAACCCGTTCTCGTTCACCTGGGTCCAGTCGGCCCAGCCATATTCCCAGACCTGGCCCCCCTCGGGACTGCCGGAGTCGTTTCCGGTCCCCACGTAGAGCCGGTCGTCGAAAACCGCCATCACCCGGGCGGCGTCATACTGCATGGCGTCGCCGGGATCGTTGCGGACGAACGCTCCCCCGGCGTATTCCCAGACCTGACAGGAAACGCTCCAGCCGGCCCCGCCGACGAAGAGCCGTCCTCCGAGGGCGGCGAGACTCCGGAAATCAGAAAAGTTATCGCCAAAGCCGCCTTCGGTCACCATTGTCCAGTCGGTGGTCCCGGGGCCGTCGCAGCGGTAGAGACGGGCCCCGTCCGCTGTGTTATAGACTCCGGCATAGACTTTGCCGTCGTAGACCGCCAGGCTCCTCACCCCCTGGTTGTTGCTGTCGCCGAAGAAATTCTCGTTGATCTGGGTCCAATCGCTCCAGTCGTAGGTGAAAACGGCCGCCTGCCACGAGGTTCCCACATAGAGCTTGCCGTCGTGAACGATCATGGCGGAAGCCCAGGTGTTGTCTTCATCCCCGAGGCCGCCGGTTGCGCGCCGCGTCCAGGAACTCCCATCGTAAGACCAGATCTCGAAACCGTCCGCGTTGTTGGCGGTCCCCACGAAAAGCTCGTCATCGAAGACGGTCAGGCAGTGGGCGCCGCGGTTGTCGGAAGTTCCGAAGCCGCCGTCGGTCATAACCGCCCAGTCGGTGGGTTCATCTCCCTCCCACCGCCAGACTTCGCAGCCGTCGCTGTTGTTCCAGGACCCGGCATAGATAGAGCCCTCATAACAGGCGAGAGCGAAGGCGGAAAAATTATTCACGTTGCCGAAGCCGTCCTCGTTGATCTGGGTCCAGGCGGTCCAGTTTCCGGTGGGGACGGGCAAAGGCGTGGGAGGCACAGAAGGGGTGGGAGTCGGGCTCGTCGACGGCGTCGGTGTTTTGTATCCGAAAGGGGTGGGGGTGGCGCTGGGCGTGGTGGTCGGGGTGGTCGACGGCGTCG
>DAOSXE010000056.1 GCA_035380285.1 bacterium
AGTCACCAAGGTGGACGGAGAGAGCACCGTGGTTTTCGAACTGCGGGTCCGCCACGAGGACATCGGCCGCGTAATCGGAAAAAACGGCCGGACCATCAATGCCATCCGCACTCTCCTCAACGCCATGGCGGCCAAGCGCAACATCCGGGCTTCGCTGGAAGTGCTCGACAGCGACACTCCGGCCGTCTGATCCGGCCGGTCGGAAGCATGGACGCGCCCGCTCCTTCGGGGGCGGGCGCGTTTGCATTCGGATCATGAGCGTCAATCCGATCAGGATCGATATCGTCACGCTTTTCCCGGGAATGTTTTCCGGCTATCTCGACGAGAGCATCGTCAAGCGGGCCCGGGAAAAGGGTCTGGTCCGTTTCCGGATCGTCAATCTTCGGGAGTACACCCACGACCGCCACCGCACCGCCGACGATCGCCCCTATGGAGGCGGTTCGGGAATGGTCCTGAAGCCGGAACCCATCTTCGAGGCGATCGACGACCTCGCTTCCGCGGAATCGAGGGTCGTTTTGCTTTCGCCCCGGGGGGTCCCCTACCGTCAGGAGGCAGCCCGGCGCCTGAGCCGCGAGCGGCACCTGATCCTGATCTGCGGGCATTACGAGGGCGTCGACGAGCGGGTCCGGGAGGCCTTGGTCGACGAGGAATTGTCCGTCGGCGATTATATTCTCACCAACGGGGCCCTTCCGGCGCTGGTCGTGGCCGACAGCCTGGTCCGGCTGGTGCCGGGGGTTCTGGGCGACGAGGAGTCCAGCCTGGAGGAATCGTTCTCCCGGGGACTGTTGGAATACCCTCATTATACCCGGCCTCGGGTCTACCGCGGCCGGGAGGTTCCTCCGGTTCTGCTCTCGGGCGACCACGAGGCGATCGCCCGCTGGCGGCTGGAGCGGGCCCGGGAGATTACCCGCGCCAACCGGCCCGACCTGCTGGAAACGGGCGGCCGCGGCGGGGAAAATCCGTGAAAAAGCTTGTCATGACCGGTGCGGAAAGGTAAATATACCCGCCTGGATCAAACTTTTTGCACCCGAGGAACAACCCTATGAACATCATCGACAAGATCGAACGGGAACGGCTCAAGGACGATGTTCCCGAGTTTACCGTCGGAGACACTCTGGCGGTTCACGCCCGGATCATCGAGGAAGGCCGCGAGCGGATTCAGATTTTCACCGGTTACGTCATCGCCCGCGCCGGTTCCGGGGCGAGGGCAACGGTTACCCTCCGACGGGAATCGTACGGCCGGGGCGTGGAGAAAGTCTTTCCCATCCATTCGCCCCGCGTGGCCAAGATCGAACTCAAGCGCCGCGGCCGGGTCCGCCAGGCCAAACTCTACTATCTGCGCGACCGTCGCGGTAAGAAAGCCCGGGTCAAGGAAGACAAGCGCTAGATGCTTTCCGAGGAACTTTCCGCGCGCCTGGCCTGGGAGCGGAAATTTCACGCGCGGGGCCACCTGCGGGTGGCCGGCCTGGACGAAGCCGGCCGGGGCCCCTGGGCCGGGCCGGTGGTGGCGGCGGCGGTGATTCTGCCGGCGGTCTTCGAATTCGACCTTCCCATCGTGGATTCCAAGAAGCTCGCTCCCCGGAGAAGGGAGAAGGTTTTTTCCGCTCTGGCCGCGCTGGAAGGCATCGAGGTCGGGGTGGGACGGGTGGATGCGGACGAGATCGACCGCATCAACATTCTGCGCGCCACCCGCCGGGCCATGGAAGCGGCTCTCTCGTCTCTCGCCCCCCCGCCCTCGGCGCTCCTCATCGACGGGTTGACGCTTCCCGCCTGGGCCCGGCTTCCCCAGGAGGCCCTTTGCCGGGGAGAAGATCGGAGTGTCTCCATCGCCGCCGCTTCCATCATCGCCAAGGTCACCCGGGACCGGATCATGATCGACTACGACCGGGTCTACCCCGGGTACGGGTTCGCCGGGCACAAGGGATACGGGACCGCCGCCCACCGTGCCGGTCTCGAACGGTTGGGACCGTGCCCCATCCACCGCCGCAGCTTCCGGCCGGTAGCGCGGTTTTTGTGATGCCGTCGCCCCCCCGCGGGATTTATCCGCCGCTTCCCGGCGTTTTTTCCCCGCATTCGGCGCTCTTGCGCGCCGCTTCGATCAGGGAGATCAGGGTCGAGGCCTTCCCCGGGGCCGGACGTCCGATCGGAGCCAGTTCTTCCGGGGAATAGTTCGACTTCAGGAATTCCCGCACCGGCAACCGCCGGGCCCAGCATTCGAGTATCCTGGGGCAGGGCAGGCCCCCCCGTTCCCGTCGGCAGTAGGAGAAACCGAGGTGGTGTCCCAGCTTCCGGCAGTAGATCTCTTCGGAGTCGAATTCCTCTTTCACCGCCGGCGCCCGGACCCCGGTTTCCGGGCTACCATTTTCCGGTTTTGGCCAGGCTGGGCTTGGGAAGCCCTTCCAGTGCCTGCAGCGAAGTCCGGATCGCCTCGTCCGGCAGTTCATAATCTTCCAACTGGCCCTCGAAGTACTTCTGGTAGCCCAGCAGATCCATGAGTCCGTGTCCGCTGAGGTTGAAGACGATCACCTTCTCTTTGCCTTCCTCCCGGGCTTTTTCCGCTTCCTGGATGGCCGCGGCCACGGCATGGCTGGTCTCGGGGGCGATGATGATCCCTTCGCTGCGGGCGAAGAGCACGGCGGCCCGGTAGCATTCGAGCTGATGAATCGCCCGGGGGCTGATCAATCCTTCGACCGCGGCCTGGCTGACGAGCGGAGCCATGCCGTGGTAGCGGAGCCCTCCCGCGTGAATGGGCGGCGGAATGAAGTCGTGGCCCAGGGAGTGCATGGGGAGCAGGGGGGTCATGCGGGCGGTGTCTCCGTGGTCGTAGACGAAGGGAGCCTTGGTCAGGGAGGGGCAGGAGAAAGGTTCGACCGGTATGATCTCGATCTCCGCGCCGTTGATCTTATCGTAGATGAAGGGGAACGAGAGCCCGGCGAAATTGCTCCCGCCGCCGGCGCAGCCGATGACCACGTCCACTTTCTTCTCCCCGGCTTTTTTCAGCTGTTTTTTCGCTTCCAGGCCGATGATGGTCTGGTGGAGAAGGACATGGTTGAGGACGCTGCCCAGGGAATAACGGGTCTCGCCCTTGGGATCGGTGACGGCGGCCTCGATGGCTTCGGAGATGGCGATGCCCAGGGATCCGGGAGTGTCGGGGAGCTTTTCCAGGATGGCCCGCCCGGCGTTGGTTTCCGGGCTGGGACTGGGCACGCAGTCGGCGCCCCAGACCTGCATCATCACTTTCCGGAACGGCTTCTGATCGAAGCTGATGCGGACCATGAACACTTTGCATTCCAGCCCCAGCAGCGAACAGGCGAAGGCCAGCGCGCTTCCCCATTGGCCGGCGCCGGTTTCGGTGGTCAGGCGCTTGATCCCGAATTCTTTATTATACCAGGCCTGGGCTACGGCGGTGTTGGGTTTGTGGCTTCCGGCCGGGGAGAGGCTTTCGTTCTTGTAGTAGATCCGGGCCGGCGTGCCGATGGCCTTTTCCAGCGCCCGGGCCCGGTGGAGCGGGGAGGGCCGCCAGCGGTAGAGAATCTCCAGGATTTCTTCGGGGATATCGATCCACCGCTCTTGGCTGACTTCCTGTTCGATCAGGTTCATGGGGAAGACCGGGGCCAGCATGTCGGGGGTGACGGGCTGGCCGTCCGGCCCCAGGGGTGGCTGGAGGGGGGTGGGGAGGTCGGCGGCCAGGTTGTACCACTGGCGGGGGATCTCGTTTTCGTCCAACAGCACCTTGACGGTCATGAGTTCTCCTTTCGAGAAGGTTCCCGGGGTTACGTTACTACTGGTAGAAACATATAGGGCAAATGCCGGCCTCTGTCAATATCATTCGCCGGGGGCTTCGGTTCCGGGTTTATTCGAGGAGGGCCCGTTCGTAGGCGTCGAAGATGTTGCTGTAGGTTACCAGGCCGATCACCCTCAGGTCGCCGGGCCCCTTGAGCACCGGGGCGAACCCCTGGTAATGAGTCTGCATTCTTCTGAAGACCTCGCTCACCGGCTCGTCGGGGAAGGCCACCACCGGGTTCGTGTTCATGATTTCCTCCGCCCGCTGACCGGGGTCGAAGGCCTCGGCCAGAAAAGCCTGATGAAGTTCCTTGTAGGAAACGACCCCGATCAGGTTTCCCCGGGGATCGGTCACCGGCAGGCTGGTGTGGAGGGTCTTCCCCACTCTCCCTTTGAGTTCTTCCAGGGACATGTCCACCGGGATGGTCTGGACCGAGCGGATCATGACGTCTCCGATCACCATCGCTTCCAGCACGTCCTTCTTCTTGCCCCGATCCAGGTCCACGCCCTTGCGCCTGAGTTTTTCGGTGTAGACGCTCTCTTTCTTGATCCAGTGCGCGACCAGGGAGCTGACCACCACCGCCCCGATGATGGGGAGAATGATTTCGTAACTGTCGGTCATTTCGAAGAGGATGAAGATGGCCGTGATCGGAGCGTGGGCGGCGCCGGCGAAACAGGCTCCCATGCCCACCAGAGCGTAGCAGGCCGGTCCGCTGGTACGGCCGAAAATGGCCTCCATCGCGATTCCGTAAAGCCCCCCGGCCATGGCCCCGATGAAGAGGGAAGGGGCGAATACGCCGCCCGATCCCCCCGAGCCCAGGGTGAAACCGGTG
The DNA here is from genome assembly GCA_035380285.1 of bacterium. Lineage (NCBI taxonomy): Bacteria > bacterium. Next base: position 4,617 of record DAOSXE010000056.1, read on the forward strand.
GCGACGATTTTGAAACATCCCAGTAAAAGCAGGGAGAGCGCCAGCGCCTGGAGCGGGGTGGAGTCGTAGAGAACGCCGTTCATGACCTGGCCGATGGTGTGGTATCCGACCCCCATCACCGCCAGCGGGCTTCCCAGGGCATCGACCGGCACCAGCCTGACGGCGAAGTAGGCCATCAACCCCACCGCCAGCCCTCCGGTGGAAGCCTTGAGGTAGTCGGGGAACCGGAGCCGGTCGTACCAGTCTTCGAAATGTTCGAGAACATGGATGAAAAGTTTGGCCACGAACGCCACGAAAGCCCCCAGTCCCAGGTAAAGGACGATTTCGAAGGGAGAGGCCATCTTCAACGCGGTCGGGACGTCGAAGATGGGAGCGTTCCCCGAAAGCATCCGGCTGAGCAGGGCCGAGACGACCGAAGCGATGGCGACATAGATGAAATTGAGTCCGCGGAACTCCCCGAGGATCACCTCCAGAGCGAACATGATCCCGCCGAAGGGAGCGTTGAAGATGGCCGATATCCCCCCCGCCGCCCCGCAGGCGACGAAGGTCTTGATTCGTTGGGGGGGCATCCGGAAGATCTGGCCCAGGGTGGAGCCGAATCCGGCCCCGATCTGCACGATCGGTCCTTCGCTCCCGGCCGACCCCCCGGTTCCGATGGTGAGCGCCGAGGCGATGCTTTTTATGACGGCCACGATGGGCCGGATCCGGCCTCCTTTTTTCAGGACGGCGTACATGACTTCGGGAACACCGTGTCCTTTGGCTTCCCGGGCGAAAAGGTAGATCAGGGGGCCCACGATCAGGCCGCCGGCCGCCGGGAGCAGAATCAGCCATCCTCCCAGTCCGACGCAGTCCGCGGCCGTGTCCAGATGGCAGAGTTCTTCGACCAGCAGGATGAGAAACCGGAAAACGTAGGCTCCGGCGCCCGCCGCCAGGCCGATGATGATGGCGAAAGCGAAGGTGATCTGGATGGGGGATATCTTGAATCTGCTGATATTGCGCAGGAGAAAGCCGATCCAACCTTCGGCTCCCCCTTCGCAGGGCTTATGTCCTCTTCCGGCCATGGTGCGAAAGATAGTAAAGACAAATACGGACGGCGGCAATCTCAAAAGGCCGGAACCCGTGCATTGGCAACCGTTATCTGGTAGAATTATACATGGTCGAAAAATGCAATCAGGAAACGGGCAGGGCCGGGGAGGAACTGGCCGCCGGGTACCTGTCACGACGCGGATTCCGGATAGTGGAAACCAATTTCCGGGCACGCGGGGGGGAGATCGACATCGTCGCCCGCGAAGGGGAGACGGTGGTTTTCGTGGAGGTCAAGACCCGTTCCCGACGGGAAGAGATCTCCCCCCGTTTTTCGATCACCGCCCGCAAACGTTCCCGGATCGTCAAAGTGGCGCAGCAGTACTTGAAAAAAACTGGTTGTCCGGTCTACACGACCCCCGTCCGGTTCGACGTCGTCACCGTGGAGCTCGGGGCCGGGGAGGTCGATCATCTGCCCGGAGCCTTCCGGGCATGAAGCGACCGGGCGCGAAAACGGGAATGGTACTCGGGGCCGCGGTCCTGGCGGCCGCGCTGGCGGTCGGGGGCGGGGCCCGGGCCGAGGATCTCCGCTACTCCACCTACCTGGGCGGTTCCGATTACGAACTTTTTTACGGGCTGGCCGTGGCTCCGGACGGCGCGATCTGCGTGACGGGGATCACCGAATCGATCAACTTCCCCACCGTCAACCCCGTCCAACCGGGCCTGGCCCCCGGCTATAACGGCGACAGCGCTTCCGACGGTTTTGTCGCCCTCTTCTCTTCCGACGGGTCGTCCCTGATCTTTTCCACCTACCTGGGAGGGGATTGGAAGGACTTCGCTTACGACGCCGTTTTTACCGCTTCCGGGGAGATCGTGGTGACCGGTTCCACCCAGTCCTACGACTTTCCCACCCTCAACTCCTGGCAGTCGGAACTGAGCGTCGGCTCGGGGCCCCGGGATCCCAAGCGCGCCCAGGATATCTTCATAACCCGGTTCGCCTCCGACGGCTCCAGCCTGGTCTTCTCCACCTACTTCGGCGGTATCCGGGCCGAAAATAATTTCGGGCGCCCCGCCGTCGCCCTGCAGCCGGGAGGAGAGATCGTGATCGGGGGCGTTTCCGTCTCCGGGAATTTCCCCACCATCGATCCTTACGACGGGAGCCTGAACGGGGGCACCGACATGGTGGTGGCCCGGTTCGATTCCGGGGGCACGCCGATCTCATCCACCTTTTTCGGGGGCGAGTCCACCGACAACCTCCTGGGGTTGGCGGTGGGGACCGACGGGAGCGTTTATCTGGCGGGGCAGACCACGTCGGACGATTTTCCCACCTGCGGGGCCTACATGGCCGCGAACCCGGCCGACGAAGGGATATTGGTCGGCTGCCTGGCCCGTCTCGACTCTTCCTGCCGGACCCTCCTCTATGGGAGCTACTTCGGCGGCCACGCGTCCTTTCCCGAGTCGGTGCAGGACATCGCGGTCGACTCCGACGGAGCGATGTACATTCTCGGCTACACCAAGACCGACGACTTCCCCACCGCCAACCCTTATCAGGCCGCTCTGGCCGGCGCCGCCGACGCCTATGTGGCCAAGTTTTCCTCCGACGGGTCCACCCTGATCTACAGCACCTATCTCGGCGGCGCCGATTGGGACGGCAACGACGACGGCACCAGCTACAACGGGGGCATCGACGTCGACCCCTGGGGCCGCGCGTACGTGACCGCCCTGACCAAATCCTCCGACTTCCCCACCGTCCGCCCGTTCCAGGCCGCCCTGCGGGGGGACATCGACGGTTTCGTCGCCGTTTTTTCACCGGGGGGAGGCGACCTCGATTTTTCCAGTTATCTGGGGGGCAGCCTTACCGACCTGATTTCCGGGATCGCCCTGGGCTCCGATTATTCGATCTGCCTGGGCGGCAGCACCATCTCCCAGGATTTCCCCACCGTCGCCCCCTACCAGGCTTCCCTGGGAGGCATGGGCGATTATTGGGGGGACGCGGTGGTGGCGGTCGTGGAAGCGTTGGCCACGGTCCCGCCCACCCCCACGCCCAGCCCCACGCCCCCGGGCTACAAAACCCCGACTCCGAGCGCGACCCCGAGTTCGACCCCTTCGGCTACGCCCACTTCCAGCGTTACCCCCACTCCGACCCCGGCGGGATATCTGACCCCCACGGCCACGCCCACGGCCTCGGCCACCCCGACGGTTACTCCCACCTCCACCCCGGCTTATGGGACCGCCCCTCTGACCGTCTCCCAGGCCGAGGGCATGGCTCTTTCCCGGCCGCGATCCCCCCTTTACCACGGGTGGAAGTGGACGGTGGCCGAGGCCGCCGGGGAAAGCTGGATGGGACGGATTTACGATTATTCGGGCGAATTCGTCTCGTACACCTCTCTGCCCGAATCCGTTCCGGTCATGGTCAAAGTCATCGGCGGGGCCCTGCCCCCGGAGGTGGAGGAGGGAGATTATCTTTCCTTCACCTATACGGGGGAAAGCGGCCCCGGGCAGGCAGTCGGAATCTATCCTCCCGCGGTGTTCGGCCTGCAGACCGACGGTTCGGTGAGTTACTACGTGGCCGCCGACGGGAGCACCTACCATGACCGCTGGCTGACCAGCCTGGCCAAGGCCGTCCCCACCGCCACTCCCACCCCCACTTCCACTCCGACCCCCACTCCCCCCCCCACGGCCACCGTCACCCCCACCCCGACGCCGGCGCCTTCGGCTACTCCCAGCGCCCCGCCGACACCGGTGCCGACTCCCACCGGGGTGGGTTACCTGACTCCTACCCCCACTCCCAGCACTACCCCCAGCGCCCCGCCGACGCCGAGCACGACCCCGACCCCGGAATACGGCGCGGCTCCGCTGGAGCTGGAAACGGTCACCGACATGTATCTCTCCGCCTACCGTTCACCGCAGCCCTACGGCTGGAAGTGGGTGGTGGCGGAAGCGGGGACGGGGGAATGGCTGGGGCGGGTCTTCG
>DAOSXE010000057.1 GCA_035380285.1 bacterium
TGCTGCCCTGGTTGGTGTCGGCCAAGTCCAGGGTCGAGGTCAGCAGGTCGTTGGAGGCGCCGTCGATGCCGATCTGGATACTGACGTCGTCGTCCGCCGGCGCCCCTTCGAGCTGGCCGGTGACCCGCACCACGTAGCTGTCCTCCAACTGCCACGTGGCCAAGCCCATGTAATCGTTGCCGACGGCCACGGCCCCGGGTTTATAAAAACTGGCCTGGCGCACCAGTTCCGGGGTCCCGCTCTGGATGTAGGCGTCCAGGCCCGCGGTCATCGGGGCCCCGGCTATCGTGACCGTGCCCCCGGTATAGTCGGTCACCACCCCGTAGCTCCACGTCCCCGCGGCCGCGCCATATCGGACCGGCCGCCCTTCCTGGAAAGCGTTGCTGTTCACGGTCGTGGCGGCGACCGTAAACTGGTCGTCGGCCACCCGGGAACCCGCGCGGTAGGTCCAGCGGCTGTTGAGAACGTTGAAACCTTGATCGTTGGCGGCGTAATAGAGGTATCCGTCGTTGTCCATGTACACCATGCCCGCGGCCAGCGTCTCCGGGGTGGGGCCGTCGATGCCCTTGAGGTAGAGGTGGGGGGCGTTGCCGCCCACGGCCGGGTCGAGGGCGAGGAGAGCCTGATCGAAAGCGGTGGCTCCCGTTTTCAGGGTGGCCAGGGGCGCCGCCTGATCCGAACCCTGGTTGGAATAAATCGTGAGACCGCCGTAGGCGTTGTTGGTGTTGATGATATGGACGGCCCCGCCTTCGTCCGAATCGATGTTGGAGTCGGAGTTGGAGCCCTGGCTGACCATGAGAGCGTTGGCGGCGCCGGCCGAGCCGGCGCCCACCGTGGCCTGGATGGCTTTTCCCACCCCGGCCTGATAGGCGTAGACGGCGATGCCGGTGGCTTCGGTGAAGGCTTGCTCGGCCCTGATCGCATAGCCGCTGCTCATGAGCGGGGAGTTGACGTAGGCGGCGATCAGGCTGCCCGTGGTCAGGGTGGTGGAAGTGACCCAGACTCCGTGCTGGGTGGTGGCCTGGGTGGTGGCGGTGAGGATGCGCCCGTTGTCGTGGCGGTAGAGCTGGACCATGGAACCGTCCGCTCCCGTTCCCATCCCCGTCCCTTCCACGCGCAGCGCCGGCACCGGGCCGCCGGAATAGATGCGCACCAGCTCGTCGCCGGCGATGGCGTCGGTGCCGATGACCACGGTGCCGGTATGGTAGATGGGGTCGGCCGCGGTCGAGCCGGAGATGAAGATCCAGTCGTCGTCGCCCCCGCCGCCTTCGCCGCCGCTCATCTCGACCCAGTCCGAACCGTTGTAGTACTTCATGACGTTATCGGCCGAATCGAAGGCGATATACCCGGCCTCGGGCGTTCCGGGAAGCGCGCCCGGCGTGAAGAAGACCGTGTCGATCTCGGGCTGGACCAGGGTCTTGTTGAGGATGGTCTGGGTGTCGGTCAACCCGACGAAGGCGGAGTTGGGGCTTTCCAGGCCGTCGAGCAGGTCGGCGTTGACGGCGTAGGGAACGCTGACGATCTGCTGGTCGGGGGAGAGGGTTTCGTAGTTGAGGCCGTCGGTGGAAAAAGCGACCCGCAGGTAAATATCTTCCTGGTGGGCGAAGATATCGTCGGTCAGGGGGTCGTCGGTGTTGCCCCCGATGAGAATGTTGAAGATACCCTCGACGGCGCTGACCGAGGCGAACGAAGACCAGTAGGCGGTCCCCATATCCTCGGTGCCGATGGTGAGGCAGAACCAGGTATTCCCGGAATAACCGACGTCCCCCACCTCCACCCGACCCTGGAAATTGATGACCGGGTCGTCCATGGGATGCGGAGACTCGGCGGGGGAGCGCGGGGGGATCGCAATGACTGAAATTAACAATGCCAGACCCAACCCAGCCAGTTTCCATGAGTTCATGGTATTCGCCCCTTATCGTAATTTTGGTAACAGTTGATAGAAATCCTCCCTGGGTAGATTCCTACCCTCTTTCAATATAATGGCTGGAAGGCAAAACCTACAACCTAAAATCAATAAATTTTCTCAATTATTTCGTCAGGGGAACCGGGGGGTCGGCGGCAGCTTTGCCCTCGTCCCCCACGTCCGGATTCCCCCTTCGAACGTGACCTGAAACCGCTCCGCCGGGCTCGGGTTCCGACCGGGGCCATGGCGGATACTTTCGGGAAAACCTGTAATCGTATTCGCATCGAAATTCATTAACCGTAAATTACCTGAAATTTGCCCGATCGAACGCTACGTCAACAGCTGCTTGACGACAGTCGCCCGGCTTATTTCCGACTGCCGCCGCCATGATACCTTGTCTATTCTTATATCAAGAAAGCCAGAAAAGGTTAAAATAATATATTATTATATGTTTATGCTCGCATTATTGGATGATAGACGCCGCACCGGCGACGGACAGGTTCCGGTCTCTCTGTCCGGCCGGCGCCCCGGGCCGGTTATTTTGGCGTTGCCGAAAACCCGACTCCGGGATATGCTCTGGACATGACTGGCAACGGTCTCCCGGCAGACACGGAGCGGTTTCCCCAAGGTTTGATCCTGGTGGTCGAGGACGACCCCGCCAGCATCCGTCTCTACCGCAAGATCCTGGCCGAATACCCCGAAGCCGTATTTTTCGGCAACGGCTCGGAAGCGGCAAGCTTCATCCAAACCGCCGGGTTGATCAGCCTGGCGTTCGTCGATTTCATCCTCCCCGGGGAATCGGGACTGGAACTGGTCGCCGAACTGAACCGCCGTTTTCCCCAGGCCGAGGTCTTCATGATCACCGGCCTGGACGACATTCAGACGGCGGTGAAGGCGGTGAAGGCCGGAGCCGCCAATTACCTGCTCAAACCGTTTCGCGTCGCGGAGATGCGGGCCATCGTCGAACGCAACCGCCGCCGCGAGCAGGTGCGGGTGGAGAACCTCAATCTGCAGCGGCTGCTGAACGCGGAAGACCGAAAACCTTTGTTGGTCGGGCGCAGCGATGGCATGAGACGGGTTCGGGAGATGGCGCTGTCGGTCGCGCCGCTGGACGCGACCGTGCTTATCCTGGGCGAAACCGGAACCGGGAAGGACCTTCTCGCCCGGTTCATCCACGCCCACAGCGAACGGGCCCGGAACTGCTTCGTGGTCACCGACCTCTCCGCGCTCAACGAACGTCTGATCGAAAGCGAACTGTTCGGACATGAAAAAGGAGCGTTCACGGGGGCGCACGAGCGCCGGGTGGGAAAATTCGAACGGGCTTCGGGGGGCACCATATTCCTCAATGAAATCGGCAACCTCAGCCTGGGCGCCCAGCAGAAACTGCTGCGGGTCCTGGAGGACCGGGCCATGGAACGGGTGGGGGGGGACGCCACCATTTCGGTGGATATCCGCATCATCGCCGCCACCAGCACCGATTTGGAAGGGGAAACCGCCCGGGGGGCGTTCCGGCCGGATCTGCTCTACCGGCTCAACGTTTTCACCATCACCATCCCCCCCTTGCGGGAACGCCGCGAGGATATCCCCCTGCTCGTCGACCACTTCCTCAAATTACACTGCGCCCGCTACCAACGGCCTCCCCTTGCTCCCCCCCCCGCGGCGGTCGAGCGGCTCCTGGACCACCCCTGGCCGGGCAACGTCAGGGAACTCAAACACGCCCTGGAACGAGCCGTCATCGCCGGGGATTTCGACCGGTTGTTCCTGCCGACGGGAAGCGGGAGCCCCCGGGAAACGTCTCCCGGAAAAAGCCTGGCCGAAATGGAGCGGGAGAAAATCGCGGCGGCTTTACGACGGACTTCGGGCAATCTGGCGCGAGCCGCGCGCGAACTGGGGATCTCCCGCAGCACCCTGTACGGCAAAATCAAGAAACACGGGATCGAGACCCGCCGTCCCGGCGCTCAGTAATAGCAACGGCGGACGGCGGGGATATCTCCCGCCTGCCCCAGGTCCTGCGCGGCCCTACCCCCGCAGAGGCAACGGATGAAGACCCGCCCGCGGCCGGGGCGCCAGATCGAAAGATCGTCGGCGCCGTTGCCGTCGTAATCGCCGGTGAGGGGAACATCGCCGGCGGCCTCCACTCCCCATTCCACCCGGGAAAAGCCGTAGACCAGCCACAGCCCCGATTTTTCCCCACGCGGGCGCCAGACGGTGCGGTCGAGAGCTCCGTCCCCGTCGCCGTCCAAGGGGACGGGAATGTCGTTGCCCCCTCCCCACTTGACCGTCGGCAAGCCCTCGATAATCCATTCTCCGGTGGAAGGACGCCAGACCGCCGGGCGGGCGCGCCCCTCCCCGGTGTAGTCGCCCGGGACCGGGATATCGCCTTCCTCCCCCAGTTCCACTTCCCAGACGGTTTCCGGGACGGCTTCCCGCCGGTGCTCCCGGCCGACGGAACAGAAGATCCTCCACGTTCCTTCCTCCGGACTCCAGGTGGCGAAGTCGGTCACCGAATCCCCGTTATAGTCGGCGGGAACCGGAAACTCGCCTTCGTCCCCCCAATCCACTTCCTCTTCGAACCCCAGGACCCGCCAGGCGCCTTCCCGGTAAAAAGCCGGTTCGGCGGTGCCGTCGCCGTCATAGTCGCCCGAAGCCGGGATATCTCCCCGTTCCCCTCCCCAGACCAGACTCGAACAAACTCCCGCGATCTCCCATTCCCCGCTCCCGGGACGGTAGACGGCGGGGTCGCTGACCCCGTCACCGTCGTAGTCGTCGTCGGAGATCACCAGAAAAGGAGCGCCGAGGGGATCGGGAAGAACGCGGTCCGTTGCCGACAGCTCCCAATCGCTGACGTCGAAATCCTCCACCAAGCTCGCCGAACACGGAAATACTTCGGATTCGCCGTATCGCGTGGCCAGGCAGGCATCGGCGTGGTTGTAGACCCGGACGTACAGACCGCCCTTCCCCCCGTCGACCGGCTCCCCGACCTCGTAGACGAACTGGCCGGTTTGTTCCCAACCCCAGGTCATGCCCGCCCCGATGGCGGTGGCGGCGCAGATGTAATCGTCCCCCGTGACCGCGCCGCCCGGAGCTACGGGATCGGCCTTCCCGTCCGGGCCGGTGGAGATGATCTGAACCAGGTCGCCGGGCCGTCCGTCCCACATCGGGTCGTCCGGATTCGTCCCTTCCAGCACCCGGCCCAGTTCGTCGTACAGAGGAAGACCGGCAAAAATCATGAAAACGTCTTCGGCCGCCCGTGCCCGGGGAACGAAACAAAGCATGGCCGCGGCCGCCACTGCCAACCTCGTCAACTCCAGCTTATCGGTCATCTCGCACCCCCCCGAATATGTGTTATCGACACCTCCACTGGTGCAAACCATGTGCCAAACGGCCCGTGCCGGAAGAGATCGCTGTTGCTTCTTGATCCGCAACCGATAACGTCGGCGGCACAAATCGATAGATTGCCGGGGCCGCCGCGTTCGGGCGATAGTGTATGAAATCCGGCATCCATTTGTGTCGGATTCCGGACACTCGGCCGGGGGGAACCATTAACGTATTTCACCGGCGCATAACCGGAGTCCGCACCTTCACGGTTACACGGGTTCGCCGATTGTAGTATACTCCCGCAGGAAGTGCGGTCGGTTAGTAAGGAGTAGGATCCATGCTCGTTCTGGAACTGTTGGCGGTCTGGGGGGCGGCCTCGATCGCGGGCGCCGCGGTTTTCCCCCTTCTCTATCTGGGTTTCCCGGGGTTGCGGGACCGGGGTTGGGCCGTTTCCAGGATCGTGGGCGCGGTCGCGGTCACCTTTCTGGCCTGGATGGCGTCAAGTCTGCGGCTGGTGCCTTTCGGCACCCCCGCCGTCGCCGGCGCGCTGGTGCTGCTGGGGGCCGGGTCATGGTTTTCGGCCCGGGGCCGGCTGAAGGAGATGGCGGGCTTCGTCCGGGTCAACCGGCGCATGATCCTCACCGTCGAAGCCGTCTGCCTGCTCGGGTTTTTCGTCTTTCTCGGGGTCATCGCCTCCAACCCCGAAATCGCGCCGGAGACGGAACGGTTCATGGATTACGCCCTGCTCAACCGGATCGATCAGACCTCATTCTTCCCGCCGGCGGACCCGTGGTTCGCCGGCAAGACCATGAACTACTATTACTACGGCTACATCATCGTCGCCGCCCTGCACAAGCTCGTACCCCTGCCCCTGCCCCTCTTCTTCAATATCGTCCTGGGCCTGATCTACGCCCTCTTCCTCAGCGCCTCCTTCGGGATGGGCTATAATCTCACCGGGAAGATTTCCTACGGTTTTCTCGGCGCCGCCGCCCTCATGTTCATCGGAAACCTCTATGGGTTCATCCAGGTCCTGATTCCGCGGGAAGCGACCCGGATCGCCTTGATTCAAGCGGGCCACCCCGATCCGGGCTGGCTCCGGGAGGCGGCGAGCCAGTTTTCCTCCTTCGGCTTCTTCGACGGGGCCAGGGTCATGGTCCAGACCGGGGCCGACGGGGCCATCCTGGACTACCCCATCAACGAGTTCCCCTTCTTCAGCCTTGTGTACGGCGATCTCCATCCCTACGTCGTCACCTACATGACCAACATGGCCATCCTCACCCTGCTGTTGGGGGTGGCCCGGAGAACCGAGACGGGGTGGGGCGCCTGGGGCGAGACCGCCGGCCGGCGGGCGCTGACGGTGGCGATCGCCGCCGTCGCCCTCGGCCTGCTGGTCGGGGCCCACACCTGGGACTACCCGGTCTACCTGGGGGTGCTGTTCGTGAGCGCGGCCTGGAAGTCCTGGCGGCGTTCCGCCGAACTCCCCGACGGAACCGGGCCGGACCCGGAACCGCGGAGCCGCTGGAATTTCATCCCTCCGGCAGCGGCGGTCGCCGTCCTCAGCTTCCTCCTCTATCTCCCCTTCAACCTCAGTTTCCTGGGGCAGCAGGCCGGACATAACCGGGGCGGCTTGGGCGCGGTGGGGTTGCGTACGCCGCTCGACCTTTTCCTGGAAGCGATCGGCATCTTCCTGTTCTTCCTGGCGGCCTTGCTCGCGGCCGACTGGATCGACGCCCGGAAATCGGCCCGCCCCCTGGCCGCGGCCCCGGTGGGGGTCATGGCCGGGATCGGACTGCTCGTGCTCGTCGCCAGCGGCGCGCTTCCGCTCTTCCCCACCTGGCTGTTCATCCTGGCGCTGGCGGCGGCGGTCGTGGTCAGAATGGCGGCCCGGGGCCCGGACCGGGAGGAAGGGTTCGCGCTGGGGCTGGCCCTGGTGGCGCTGGGCCTGGCCCTATTCTGCGAATTCTTCTTCCTCGTCGATCATTATCGGGGCGGGGGGTACGAGCGCATGAACACCATGTTCAAGTTCTACACCAATATCTGGCTCCTGCTGGGGACGGCCGCGGTCTACGCGGCGTTCCGGGTCCGGAGTCTGCTGGTTTCCTCCTCGGCCATCCGGGCCTGGCGGTGGACCGTGGGAGGGATCCTGGGAGCGGGCTTCGTCTATTCCCTGGCTTCGGTTCCGGCTCTGGCCCGGGCTCATGCCCTTCCCGCGGGGCTCGACGGCGCCGCCTACATTCTCGAACCCGTTCCCTCCTGGCAGAAACCGGAGTGGAGATGGGACCTCGACGACTGGCGGGCGGCGGCCTGGATCGAAAAAAACCTCCCCCTCGACGCCGTCATCCTTCAAGCCAACGGCAATGCCTACGACTGGGCCCCCCGCATCGCCACCTTCACCGGGCGCCCCACCCTGGTGGGATGGAACAACCACGAGGCCGGGTGGCGGAACGACTGGCGGGAACCCACGCGCCGCAGCGAGGCGACCGCGGCCGTCTACTCCACCGAAGACCTCACCCGGGCCCGATCCCTGATCGACGAATACGGAATCGACTACGTCTACATCGGGCGGACCGAACGAGCGCGCTACCCGGGTCCCGGACTGGAGAAATTCGGGCGACTGGGCGACCCGGTCTATGCCGAGGGCCCGGTCCAAATCTTCCGGGTCGGGGCTTCCCGATAATTTTTTAAACGTTCGGGCGCCCCCAAGCATTTAATAATGATAGACTTCACGCATCGTCGTCGAACGCCCGGGAAAGGAGCGCCCGCAACGATGAAATGGTTCGCGATCCTGATCTGTCTCGCGGCCGGAACGGCGCGGGGAGAAGAAGACGTCCGGGTCATGACCTGGGAGGAGTGCCTGTCCCGGGCGGCGCGGCTGCACCCCGAACTGGCCGCCGCCCGTTTCCAAGTCGAACAGGCCGTGGCGCAGGTGAGTTCGGCCCGCAGCGCTCTCCTTCCCCATATCTCGGGCCGGGCCGCCTACAGCCATTCCAAGTCCTCGGGAGAAAGCGGCGGGGATTCCTATTCGTATTCCCTTTCCGGCGACCAGCTTATCTTCGACGGCTTCGAAAGCTGGTACAACACCAGCCGCCAACAGCAGCAGTTGGTCTCGACCCGTTATTCCTACGCCCTGACCTCGTCCGAAATCCGCCTGAGCCTGCGGGGAGCCTTCATCGATCTGCTCGAGGCCCAGCAGCTGCTGAACATCACCGAAGAGATCGCCCAACGCCGCTCCCAACAGCTGGACATGGTCCGGCTCCGCTACCAGGCCGGAACCGAGCACAAGGGCTCCCTGATGACGGCCGAGGCCAACCTGGCCGAGGCCCGCTTCGACG
>DAOSXE010000058.1 GCA_035380285.1 bacterium
GAACGGGAGATCGCCGAAACCATCATCGGGCGCATCGACGGCAACGGCTACCTGGGGACGGACCTGGAAATCCTGGCCGAGGAGGCCTGCGCCGGGATCGAGACCGTGGAGCGGGCGCTGACCGCCGTCCAGCACCTCGACCCCCCGGGGATCGGCGCCCGCAGCCTGGAGGAGTGCCTGCTCCTGCAGATCTACGCCTCCCCCTTCCCCCACCCCCTGGCCTCGCGGATCGTCTCCGGGCACCTGGAGGAACTGGGCCGCCGGGAATACGCCCGGATCGCCCGGGCGCTGCGCGTCTCCGAGAAGGAGGTCCGCGCCGCGGCCGCGTTCATCGCCACCCTCAACCCCCGCCCCGCCAGTCCCTTTCACGACGAGACCGGGACCTACGTCATCCCCGACATCACCCTGGCCGACGTCGACGGCGACTACCACATCTCCCTCAACCAGGAGCACAACCCCGAGATCAGGATCAGCGGGGCCTACCGCCGGATGCTGGAGAACCCGGAGACCGACCCCGAGACCCGGCGCTACCTCCGCCAGAAGATCCGCCGGGCCCTCGACCTCATCCGCAACCTGGACATGCGCGAGAACACGCTCTACCGGCTGGCGGCGGAGATCATGAAACGGCAGCCGGAGTTCCTGGAAAAAGGGGCGGAGCACCTCAAACCCATGACCATGAAGGAACTGGCCCAGGCCCTCGACGTCCACGAATCCACCGTCAGCCGGGCCGTGGCCAACAAGTACATCCACACTCCCCGGGGAACGTTTCCCCTGCGTTTCTTCTTCTCCACCGCGCTCAAGGGGGCGGGAGGGGAGGACGTCTCCAGCGAACGGGTGCGGCACAGAATCCGGCGCCTGGTCGGAGAAGAAAACCCCCGGCGCCCCCACTCCGACCGGAAGCTGGCCGAGCTCCTGAGCCGGGACGGGGTCGAGGTGGCGCGGCGGACCGTGACCAAGTACCGGGAGCAGCTGGGGATCCCCTCGACCCGGGAACGCCGCCGGGCCTGAGCCCGCCCTCCCCCCGTCCCCCGGAAGGGACGGGAGGGGGGGGAACCGCTCTTACCTGGTCGCGGGGAGGTCGCCGGGCTCGCCGAAATAGGCCCGGGTCACGCCGCGGATGATCCAGAGCCCGTTGGCGCTGGGGTTGCCGCCGAGCCGGGCCACCCCGGCGTCTTCCAGGGAGTTTCCGGTGAAATCGCCGGGGACGGGTTCGTCCCCGGCCGCGCCCAGGTAGAAGCGGGTCTCGCCCCGGACCGCCCAGAGTCCGGTCCCGGGCCGGAAGACCGCGGGAAGGGCGCGGAACGGACCGGTCTTCGTCTCCGGAGCGTACCAGCGCCAGTAGCCCGGGACCGGGACGTCCCCGGCTTCGCCGAAGTAGCTCCGGGTGGTCCCCCGGACCAGCCAGGCCCCGGTTTCGGGCCGGAAGACCGCGATCTCGTCGGCCCCGTCGCCGTCGTAGTCGGCGACGGCGGGAAGGTCCCCGGGTCGCCCGAACCAGACCGGGGACTGCCCCGGAAAGAGCCAGGCCCCGATCCAGCCCTGGAAGAGGGCGGGCTCGCAGGTGCCGTCGCCGGCATAATCGGCCGGGACCGGCCGGGGGTCGAGCAGCGGGCCGCCCAGGTAGGTCCTGGTGACCCCCTTCACCGCCCACAGCCCCGTGGAGGGGCGCCAGACGGCGAGATTGGTGACGCCGTCCCCGTTGTAGTCGCCGGGGACGGGCACGTCGCCGTCGCGGCCGAAATACGAGCGCCCCAATCCCCGCACCGCCCAGAGCCCCGTCGCGCCCCGCCAGACGGCGATGTCGGAAACTCCGTCCCCGTTGTAGTCGCCGGAGGCGGCGCTGGCGCGGCCGCCGCGCGAGCGCGAAGCGGTGACGGCGACGTCGTCCAGGCAGATCGTGGCCCCTTCGTCGTTGTACTCGTCCCAGGAGAACCGCAGGAACATCTCCGAGGGACAGCCGCTCAAATCGACCTCCTGGTTGTGCCACGAGCCCGCGCTCCCCGCGAACTTGCGGAAGAACGCCCAGGTCTCCCCGTCCAGCGAGTACTCGAGCCGGAGCATCTCGAAGAGGGGGCCGATCCCGGGCCGGTAGGAGAAGGTGCAGGCGGACGCGTTCGCGACCAGGGGGGTGACGACGCCGTCGCCGGCCGCGGCCAGGAGGACGCTGTGGGTGGGGGACCGGCTCTCGGTCTCGGTGCGCTCGGCGTTCCCCTCCGCCCTCCACCCGGAAGGCGGGAAGAACTCCTCCTCGAAGTCGCTGGCGGCGCCGAGGACGGGCGGCGGGGGCTCGGGGGTCGGCGCCCGGCCGGGGGCGAAGACCTGGACCCGGTCGACCAGGTCGTCGGTGGCGTAGACGTTCCCGGAGGCATCGACGGCCAGCCCCAGAACCATCCGGTTCTGCCCGGGAGCGGTCCCGGCGCCGCCGAAGGTGGCCTGGAAAGCGTAATCGGCGCCGAAGACCTGAATCCTGCCGGTGTGGTCGGAGACGTAAATCCGGCCGTCGGGGCCCACCGCGACCCCGTGAGGCCAGACGAACTGGCCGTTGCCCATGCCCGGGCTCCCGAAGAGCCCCAGGAACGTCCCGGCGGCGTCGAAGACCTGGACCCGGAAGTTGGAGGTGTCGGCGACGTAGACCTTGCCGTCGGGGCCGGCCGCGATCCCCTCGGCCCGGTCGAACTGGCCGGCGGCGTTCCCCTGGCTCCCCCAGGCGTTAAGGAAGACGCCGTCGGCCGTGAACTTCTGCACGCGGTAGTTGAAATAGTCGCAGATATAGACGCTCCCGTCCGGGCCCACGGCCGCGCCCCAGGGATATCTGAACTCGCCCGGGGCCGAACCTTCGCCGCCCCAGGCGGCGGTCTGGACCCCGGCGGAGGTGAACCGCAGCACCCGTTCCTGCACGTTCTGGCAGACGTAGACGGACCCGGAGGCGCCCAAGGCCAGCCCCTCGGCGATCCCGGTGTCGGGGAGGGTCCAGGCGCGCTGAAAGATCCCGGCGGCGCTGAAGACCTGCACCCGGTCGTTGAACCGGTCGGCCACGTAGACCTCGCCCCCGGCGCCGAGGCCGATCCCGTTGGGAGCCCGGAACTGGCCGGCGCCGGTCCCCTCGCTCCCCCACGAGGCCACGACGTCGTACCCGGCCCGGACCGGCGACGCCGGAACCAGGCAGAACCCGAGAAAAACCGCGACCGAAGCCGCTGCCGTTTTCATCATGGAAACCCTCCTTCAATCCCCGCTGCCGGGCCGGGGGAAACGTCTTCGGGCCCCGCGGCCGCGCGGGAGGTTCGGTGCGATGTTTTCTCTTTATCAAACTTGCGCCGGTTTGCCAAGGAATAACCCGCCCGCGGGGCCCTTCCCCGGACGGGGGCGGGGGAGTATACTGTCATCCGGGCCGGCGGGACCGGCCCGGGGAGGACACGCGCATGAACGGAACCGGAGGAACGTTCGTCTGCCCGGCCTGCGGGCAGGAATCGTGGCTGAAGACCGTCACCCGCTACGACGGATTCACCGCGGTCGGGGAGATCGAGACCTGCGCCCTCTGCGGGCGCGAATTCGCCCCCGGGGAGGTCGAGACGGAGCGGGAGGAGACTCCGGAATTCCTGCGCCGGAGCGGGCCGAGGCGGGTCTGCTACCTCTGCGCCCACTACGTCGTCAACCCTTTCGTCCAGAAGTGCGTTCTCCGCGGCCGGGAGGTGGAAGCCCTCGATTCCTGCCCCCGGTTCGCCCCCAAGGCGCCGGAGACGGGAGAAAGCGGGCCCGGCGGCGGGAAGCGGGAGCCGGGACCTTCCATCTTCGGAGACTGACCCCCGGCCGGATCAGAAGTTCCAGGCGGCCCCCAGGGTGTACCACCAGTAGTCGCCCCGCTGGAGGGGCCGGACCGCTTCCCGGAGGTCGGACGAGGCGATCTGGTAATAGGAGACGCTGCCGGTGACCAGGAGCCCCTCCCCCAGGTCGATCCCCAGCTCCAGGGAAGTGAGGAAATCGCAGAAGGCGGTCTTGTCCACCCCGTAGTAGGCTTCGTTCCACTTTCCGTCGGCCCCGCCGATCCCCACCCGGGGGGTGAGGAAGAACGGGCTCATATCGAGGAAATAGCCGAGGTCGGCTTTCCCGTAGAACCCTTCGGCGTAATCGAAATCCCAGTAGATGTCGAACTCGATGAAGAGGGGCCGACCCCAGGACATCTCCAGGGCGAGTTCCTGGGTCTTGTGGCGGTTGTGCTCGGGGTAATAGTAGTAGACGTACATCAGGGAGACGCCGCCCTCGGCGGTCCGCCGCGCCAGGCCGCCCCGGAAGCGCCACTGGGAGAAATCCCCCTTGAGCCCGTCGACGTTGGTCATGTCCAGGGTCCCGTCGGCGCCGATCTCGACACCGCTTTCGTTGAGGCGGATCGAGGGCTGGAAGACGAAATCGGGGTTGTACTCCAACCCCCTCCAGATGTACTGGGAGGGGAAGAGGGCGGTGACGTCGCCGTTGAACTCCTGGCCGCCCTCCTGCGGTTGGAAATAGGGCTGGGCCGGGGCCGAGGCGGCGGCGGCCAGACCGAGGATGCAGATCAGCGCGGCCGTTCTTGACATGAGGTTTCTCTCCCGATTAAGCTGTTGGCGGGTTTACCGGGATAGAGGATAGAGCCAATGCCGTCGGGGAACAAGGTCAAGTTTCGAAGGAAAACGGCGCTCCTCTTCCTGGCCGTGGCCGCCGCCGGGTGGTCCTGCGGGGGGCCCGAGGCGCCCCGGCCCGGGGAGAAGGGGGAAGACCTCGTCCCCGAGCGGACCGCCCGGGTGGACTACGTGATCGACGGCGACACCCTCATCCTCGAGGACGGGGAACGGATCCGGTTCCTCGGCATCAACGCCCCCGAGATCAGGAAACTCTCCGGGGGGAGCTACCACGGGACCGACGAGCCCTGGGGGCGGGACGCGGCCAACTTCCTGGGGCGCCTGGTGGAGGGCAGGGAGGTGGGGCTGGTCTTCGACGAGCCCCGCACCGGCAAGTACGGCCGCACCCTGGCCTACGTGGTCTACAACGGGGAACTGGTCAACGGAGTGCTCCTGCGCGAGGGGTACGCCCGCTACGCCGACTACGGCAACGCCCTGCTCCGCGGCGAAGAGCTGCGGGCCCGGGAGGCCGAGGCCAAGGCCCGGCGGCGGGGCCTCTGGGAAAACCAGCCGGGGAGCTTCCGCCCCCCCTCCTACCTGACCGGGGGCAAGCACTGCGATTTTTATTTCCGCCCCGAAGACCCGGCCCTGGTCCAGGTCCCGGAGGCGGAACGGTTCCGCGTGACCGGCGGGGAAGCGGAGGCCATGGGCCTGGCTTCCTTCGCCGAAACGGCGGCGGACGATTCCCGCTAGGCCGGCGGCGGGTTGCGGAGGAGGACCGTCTCTCCTCGGTCCAGCCCCAGGTTCCGTTCCACCGCCGCGCACTTGACCTTGAAGAGGAAGAAGAGGCCGGCCTGGCGCGCCCCCCAGAGCGACTCCAGGTTGCCCTGCCCCTTGCTCACGACCAGGTCGGCGTCGGCGAAGCGGCGGCGAAGCTCGTCCGAGCAGCGCTCGAGCATTGTGCCCGGGGAGTCGTCGCCGTTGTCGATCACCCGGCAGACCTCCTCCAGGCCGGCCTGGCGGGCGTCGTCCCGGGTGGCGTCGTTGATCACGGCCGCGCCCCGCACCGCCAGGGTCAGGTCGTGGTCGCCCAGGGCCAGGATCTCCTCGACCAGGAGCCGGTCGAAGACGATCTCCCCGGCGTTGTCGGCCAGGTAGAGGACCGAGCCGGCCCGGCCGAGGGCCTCGCGGAAGGCGTCGTACTCGAAGGTCCCGAACCCGGCCCGGAGGGCCCGTTCCAGTTCCGCGTTCAGGTCGTGTTCGGTCCCGGCCCCGTAGTCGATGATGTTGGCGGCGATGGCGAAACCGACCGCGGCCCGCAGGGGGTCGCCGGACCGGGCGATCCGCTCCTTCAGCTCGGGGTAGAGGGCCAGCGCTTCCCGGTTGGCCTGGCGCTTGATCTCGCGGTAAGGGTCCTTCCCCACCCGTTCCCGGATCAGGGCGTAGAGTTCGCGCCCGAGCGCGGGCGGGGGATCGGCGGGAGTAAAGTTTCCCAGGCGGCGGGAGAACTCCAAAAGGATCTCCCCCTGCAGCGCCTCGTCGGCCCCGGCCAGGCGCAGCGCCCGCAGCGCCTGCCGGAAGAAGCAGGGAATGCAGTCGAGGTAGGTGTGTACGGTCCGGGCCCGGGCCTTCATCCTCCCCCCTCCCCCCTTCGCGGCAGGGTCAGCGTCAGGCCCGCGCGGAGCCGGACGAAGTTTCCAGCCAGGACCCGGTCCAGCTCGGCCAGGGCCCGGTCGCCGGTGCAGTGCCCGGCGGCGACGGTGTCCGGGGCCAGCGCCGCGATTTCGGCGACGGCGGCCGCGACGGACGACGCCGGGGCCGAGCAGAGGTGGAAGCCGCCGGCCAGGGCGGCGATCCGGCGGCCGGGGAAGAGACGGCGGGCGTGTTCGAGGGTGTTGCCCAACCCGGCGTGGCCGCAGCCGCTGAAGAGGACCACCTCCCCCTCCTCCTCGACCGCCAGGTACTGCTCGTCCGTGAAGGGGTCGGGAACGAAGCCGTCCCCCTCCCGGACCGCCAGGAAGGGTTCGTCCCCTTCCGGGGGGCGCCCGCGGGGGATCTCGCCGCTGAGCCAGACCCCCGGGAGGATCTGCGCGGGCTCGCGGTTGAAGCGGAACCGGCCCCCCAGCGCCTCCAGGGCGCCGGCCCCCGACGGGGCCCCGATGGCGCGGGGGGCCGCCCCGTCCCGCAGCCGGCAGCGGCCGGGCCGGAAGACCCCGGGGTGGGCGTAGACCGGGCGGGGGCCGAAGGCGCGCAGGAGCGCCTCCAGGCCCCCGGCGTGGTCGTAGTGCCCGTGGCTGAGCACGATCCCCGCGACCGGCCCCGGGTCGACTCCCAGCCGGGCGGCGTTGGCGGCGGCCTCGGGACCGGGACCGGCGTCGAAGACCAGGGCCCCGAACCGCCCCGAGATCAGGAACGAGAGGCCGTGGGCCCCGGCCAGCCCCCCCGGGGCCGTCTCCTCGACCAGAACGGTCGCCTCAAGCACCGGCCGCCTCCGGCTTGAACCAGGCGACCAGCTTCAGGCCCCGGATCTGCCGGAAGGAGGCGCCCTGGGAGACGTAGGCCCGGACCCGGGCCGGGTCCTCGACCCGGGAGCCGCAGACGACGTCGACCCCGCGGCGGAAGAGGACGGGGCTGAAGGGGGCGGTCGGCCCCAGGAGGACGGTGTAGGCCCGGGGGCAGAGGGCGAGGAGGTCGGCGGCGGTGCGGTTGATGAAGGCGCTGGCCGAAACGGCGGCGACGTCGGCCCGGGAGAGGGGCCCGGCCGCTTCCCGGACCCCTTCCTCCCCTTCCCCGGGAGGTCGGCCGATCACGGTCAGGGAACGGACTTCCCCCTCCAGCTTCCTGAGGAAGGGGAAATCGCCGACCACGACCAGGTTCTTCCCCCGGGCGCGATCGGCCACGATGCGGGCGGCGTTGATTTCCGGGCAGCCCCGTCCGTTGGCCGCCAGCAGGGAGTTGAGGGCGGCCATGCCCAGCGACGCCTCCAGCAGGCGCGGGGAGAGGGCGAGCCGGGCCAGTTCCCGGGCTGACTTACCCACCAGCTCCCCCGCCCCCCGGACCCAGGCCGGATCGTGCCCGGAACAGGGGTCGCGGAAGGTGCTCGACAGCCCCCAGCCCGCGCTCTTGACCAGGGTGTCGAAGGGCCCGATGCAGACGTCCTCGACCTCCGCGTCCCCGGGCAGGTCCGCGATCATCTCTTCCAGCAGGTGTTCCTGATCCGCGACGGCCATGCTTGCCTCCCCTTGCTCCGCGCCCGCGGGGCGCTGGTTCCCGAGGTTGGATAGTACCAGATTGGGGGGGAAGATTCAGGATTCAATAGCCTTTGTCTCAGCCCCTGAAGATATTTGCACCTGTGAAAAGCATAGGGCATAGAGCATGGAGCATAGAGGCCCCCCACCTCGGCCTCTGAAGATTTTTGCACCTGTGAGAAGCATAGGGCATAGAGCGTAGAGCAAAGAGTATTCCCGTCATTGCGAGGAGTCCCGCGTCTCGCGGGACGACGAAGCAATCTCTCCATAGGGAACTTTAAGATTGCTTCGTCGCCCAGGCTCCTCGCAATGACTTCAAATATCCCTTCTTATGCTCCCCCAAAACCCTTTCCCCATCTGTGTCACCTGCCTGCCGCAGGCAGGTCTGTGGACTGCTTCCGGGGGCGTGGTGGTGGGTTCCTGAACCCTGAACCCCGAACCCTCTTTTCCCCCCCTTCATGAACTTCATGGTAGAATCCAGGCCTGAACCCTAAAGGGTCCGTGGCGGAGGGGCTTTTCTCCATGCTCTCTGCACTCTGCTCTCTGCCCCCCTCCCCTCAGGGGTTGGCGACGGGCAGATCGGTGGAGGCGCCGTAGTAGGGGGCGGTCACGCCCCGGATCAGCCACTTCCCCGAGGCGGAGCGGAAGACGGCGAAGTCCCAGGTCCCGTCCCCGTCGTAGTCCG
>DAOSXE010000059.1 GCA_035380285.1 bacterium
AAACGTTGCCGGCTTGATCTCGCGCGCTGACCGAGATGACGTTGGTGCCGTAGGTGAAAGTGACGAGAGCCGTCCAGGTTTGTTCCGCAAACGACGCCTCGGTTCCGTTGACCCACTCCTTAGGACTCCGAAACCGATAAAAAAACCCGCCTTCAAAGAAGGCGGGTAAACACCCAGACGCCCATAGCTTGTGGGTTTCGCATACATTTCTAAGCCGAGTTATTTTTAATGAGGTTTCTTCAGTAAAGTCAATACCATTTTTCAGCTTCGGGCTAATAAATGGCGCAGGATCGGATAAACATTTCACAAGGTCGCTTACTAATTAAAAAGGATTAGTCTAGTTATTTGATAAAAATAAATTCGCACTTTCCAGATAAAATAGGGTTGCAATGAATTATAGGATTAAATACTGATAGTTAAAGCATTATAATAGCGTCTACTTATTAAATGAACC
This sequence comes from bacterium, assembly GCA_035380285.1. Taxonomy (NCBI): domain Bacteria; species bacterium. Next base: position 455 of record DAOSXE010000059.1, read on the forward strand.
TCCGGAGGAAATAAAATTTTCACGGACTTGGCACACCAGGGGCTCCCCAACCATTCTCATCGCCCAGGAGGTACACTCCGAGCTTTTGGCCAACCTTATGTATTCCGACACTCCTTTGATCACAGACAGAAGCTCTTAGTATGGCAACCGTGCTGCTGCCTGGCGCAGATGCTCCGGGGATAAGTGGGCATAGCGCAAGGTAGTTTTGATGTCGGAATGCCCCATCCACTTCCGAACCGTTGGAAGGTCAATGCCGGCCATGATCAGATGAGAGCAGCAAGTATGCCGGAGCAGGTGAATGGTGACATTCTTCTCGATCCCGGCCTTCTTGGCCAACCGCTTGAGGTTGGTGAGGATATTGTTCAGCCGGAGATCTCCGTCCTTGGTCTTGAAGATGTAACCCCGACGCTTCCCCGGAGGCGCCAGTTCCTCAAAAACCTTCCGTAGATCATCCCCGAAGGGTATTTCCCGGTGAGTCCGGGTCTTGGTCGGATGGTGTTTCTTCGAGGTAATCTTCAAAATCACACGGTCAAAGTCGATATCCGACCATTCCAGATAGATCAGCTCTTCTCGACGTATTCCGGTTTTGAGGTAAGTAAAAATGATGGGATAGTAGACCGTATTTCTGGATGCCTCCAGAAGGGCCGAAATTTCGCTCAGGGAAAGAAATTCCACCGGACCCTGATCGGAACCCCTGATGCGAGAAACGTGTCTGATAGGGCTTCTATTGATCACACCCAGTTTTTCCAAGCGGTTAAGCATAGCCTTAACCGTAGTAACCTCGATATTAACCGTCCGGCGGGAAACCTGAGCCAACCTGGTTTCCTTGTAACGCTCCATCAACGCGGGCGTAAACTGGTTGAGGGAAGTGACCTTGGTGGTGTGGAAAAATGTTTTTAAGGCACGTTTGACCAAACCAACCGTCTTGGGAGAATTATTGACATGTTGCCAGGCCAAATACCGGGCCACCATAACCTTAGCCGGACAATTCTCCAAGTCCACGGACCTGAGAATGAGACGAGCCTTAAGCTCATCTTCATACTTCTGGGCTATTTTCTTGACTGTGATTCCCCCAGGTACCTTACGGCGAATCCTTTTTGATTGACCCGAGGGAAGGGTTATATGAATATCGGTGTAGTAGTAAGGAGAACCTGATGGCTTGTAGACACTCATGGGATGGCTCTTATATTCTCCATAGTCATCCCTTATATCATATAGTTAGACGAATGCAAGACAAAATACTGTCATTGGGCGTTTTTCCCGATCAAGGAGTTCTTGTGGTATTTCTTTATAAGTTGCATTGCTTATAGTTATATATACCGCTCCCGTAGCTCAGAAGGATAGAGCGACTGCCTCCTAAGCAGTAGGTCGCGCGTTCGAATCGCGCCGGGGGCATGGGGGTATGAAGACAGCATAGAGCATAGAGCAGAGAGCAGAGCGCATAGAGAAGACCGGTCACGTCCTAATTTAAAGTTGTCACTTTCTCCTGGTTAAAACTCTGTCTTTTTTGGGGAGACCTTCCCCCTCCTCCTCCCCTCCTGAACCCCGAACCCTGAACCCTTTTTGCACCTGATTTCTCTGATTAACTCTGATTGGGGAAGAAAGGCTCTATGCCCCATGCTCCATGCCTCCCCCTCTCTCCTCCCCTCCTGAACCCTGAACCCCGAACCCTCTTTTCTCCCCCTCCATGTCTACATGGTGAACAAAGACCGCCGAAGTCCGAGCGGCGGTCAGCGGCCCTGGTACATGAGGGGGAGGTCCCCGGTCGCGCCGTAGAGGGCGCTCGTGAGGCCGCGGACGAACCATTTCCCCCGGGCGGACCGGAAGAGGGCGATATCGGCGGTCCCGTCGCCGTCGTAATCGCCGGAGGCGGGAAGGTCGGTGGATACGCCGTAGTAGGCCCGGGTGATCCCGCGCACGAACCAGCGCCCGGCGGCGCCGCGGAAGACCGCGATATCGATCGTCCCGTCGCCGTCGTAGTCGGCGGCGGCGGGAACGTCGTCGGCGGCGCCGTATGAGACGCGGGTCACCTGCCGGACGAACCACTTGCCCCGGCCGGGGCGGTAGATGCCGGCGTCGTCGGTGCCGTCGCCGTCGTAATCGCCGGGAACGGGGAGGTCGTCGGCGACACCCCAGGAGAACTTGGAGATCCCGCGCTGAAACCATTTCCCGCTGACGGGGCGGAAAAGCCCCGCCTCGGCGGTCCCGTCGCCGTCGTAGTCGGCGGGCGCGGGATCGTCGTTTTCAGCACCGTAGAAGAAGGCGGTGATCCCGCTCACCATCCATTTCCCGGTCCCGGGACGCCAGACCGCCCGGTCCCAAGCCCCGTCGCCGTCGTAATCGGCGGGCGCGGGGATATCGGCCGCAGCCCCAAAAACGGCCGAGGTCACCCCGCGCAGAAACCAACCTCCCGTCGAGGGCCGGAAAAGCGCCAGTTCGGCGGTTCCGTCCCCGTTATAATCCCCCAGAACGGCGCGGGACGAGGCGGGGACGGGCGTAGCCGTGGGTTGCGGGGATGCCGTGGGACCGGGGCTCGGAGGGGCCGACGGCGACGGCGACGGGGCCGGGGACACGGAAGGCGTAGGCGAAGGAGACGGCGCTGGAGTCGAAGAAGGAGCGGGAGACGGAGTGGAGGAAGGCGCGGGGGACGGAGCGACGGAAGGCGTGGGCGAGGGAGGGACACTGGGCGAGGGAGAGGGAGCGGGCGTCGCAGATGGCGAAGGAGACGGCGTGGCGGGAGGCGTGGGGGAAGGCGCCGGAGTCGCGGTGGCGGTGGGAGCGGCGCATGCGATGGGGTATCCTTCGTAGCGCCACACTTCGCCGGCGTCCTCGGCAATAAAAATATCGGCTTCCGTGCCGGGACAGGAGAGATCCAAGGCCACTCCTTCCTGGTTGTCCCCCGCCAGCCGGTAGGCCGCGATAATAGTTCCCGCGCTGTCCATCTCCAGGAGCAGGTTCCAGGAATCGAAGACGGCGTAGAGAGTCCGGGTGGCGGTCTCGTAGTGAAGCCCGGAAATATCGCTCAGCCCCGCGTAGGGCTGGATGACGTCGACGTAAGACACCGAACCGGAAACGTCGAGGTCGACGGCGAAGACGTAGATGCGCCCGTCGGCTTGGAGCCCGGCGTAGAAGAGGCCCCCCGGATGGGTACCCCCATAGGGGTGCTCGCCCGCCGGGACATAGGTCAGCGCCTCCAGGCCCTGGTTGGCGTCCCCCGTCATCCAGGCGGTCAAGTCCCAGCTTTTCCCGGTCAGGGCCCCGGTCCCGAAGTCGAACTCCCGGATCGTATCGGGATTTTCGATACCGATATACAGGTAGTCGGAATCGGGGTCGGCTATGGTGATTCCCTCGATGTCCCCCCCCGGGGTCCAGGTCACGGGACTTCCCCCGTCGGAGTCCATCCGGGAAACCCAGCCGTCGTCGCTGACCAGGAAAAGCTGCCCGAGACGGGTGTGCCAGACGGCCCCGCTGGGCTCGTAGCCGGCGGGGAGCCCGCCCCCGATCTCGGTCCCCGTCGGCGCCGGCCAAGCGTCGGGGGAAGACGGATCGTCGGAGGGGAAAGCGCTCAACCCGTTGGCCAGCGCCGCCAGCCAGATCCCGGCCCGGATCGCGGCCGGCGCGGCGATATTTTTCAATCCCATCGGTGTCTCGACCTCCGGGTTAAAACATACCACCAAATTCTTGTCACTGACAAATCGGGGGGATACTTATTTTAAGCCCGGGGGCGCGCGATCCGGCTCGGGGTCATGCGCCGTCGCAAGAAGGTCGGGCAGGGCTCGGCACGGCTATGGTATGTTGAAAGAATGAGAGGGACCGTCGAAGAGCTCGAACCGGGAGGAAGAAGATGAAAGCTATTTTCGTCATGGCGGCGGCGCTGGCCGCGGGAGCCGCGGCCGCGAGCGCGAGCGGGGCCGACTATAACGGGGACGGGACCGACGATGTCGCGGTCTGGCGCCCCTCCAACGGACTCTGGTCGGTCCGGGGAATCTCCCGGATCTACTACGGAACCTGGAACGACGAACCCGCCGCCGGAGATTACGACGGGGACGGGACCGACGAAGCAGCCATCTACCGGGCCACGACCGGTCTATGGGCGGTCCGGGGCATGACCAAGGTTTACTACGGCACGGCGGGCGATATCCCGGCCGGCAACTCCGACGGAGACTGGTACCGTTCCGGAACCGACCTCTGCGCCCTGGCCGCGGGCAACATCGGCATCGGGGTCGGGAACCCCGCCTACAAAATCGACGTCGTCGGCGACCGGATCCGGCTGCGCTGGTCGACCCAGAGCACGGCCGAAACCATCAACGTCCGGACCGACGGGGCCGCGGGCATCGCCGAAATCGACACCGACAACGCCGACCTCTGGCTCAAGTCCAACAGCGGGGACCTGGTCATGCAGGGGTTCGGCGGCAACGTCGGCATCGGGGTGGCCGATCCCTTCTATCCTCTCGAAATCGCCGGAGGCGCGATCATGCTGGAAGGACAAACGACCGCTCCCACGACCTCGTCCTGGGAAGCCGGAATCTATGCCCTGGGCACGAGCAACACCGAACTCTGGGCGCTGGACGGGCAAGGCAACACCACCCAGCTTTCCCCCCACGATCCCGGAAGCGGCAAGTGGATTTTCTTCTCGAAAAACATACAGACCGGGAGGGTGCTCCGGATCGAGATGGAGGAACTGATCTTCGACCTCGCCCGGGAGATGAGCCGGCGAACCGGGAAAAGCTACATCAGCGAGTACCGGGAATAATCGGCGCCGCGTTCAGTAGCGGGTGACCGCGGGAACGTCGCCCGAAGCGCCGAAGAGCGCGGAGGTGATGCCCCGCACGAACCATTTGCCCTTGGCGGAACGGAAGAGGGCGGGCTCGGCGGTGCCGTCGCCGTCGTAATCGGCGGGGGCGGGAAGGTCGGTCGCCACCCCGTATGAGACCTGGGTCAGGTTGCGGACGAACCACTTGCCCCGGGCGCCCCGGAAAACGGCGACGTCGTCGGTGCCGTCGCCGTCGTAGTCGGCGGCGGCGGGCAGATCCGTCGACACCCCGTAGGAGACCCTGGTCACTCCGCGAGCGAACCATTTCCCGGTGCCGGGGCGGAAGACGCAGGCGTCGTCGGTGCCGTCGCCGTCGTAATCGCCGGGAACGGGAAGGTCGGAGGCTGCTCCCCAGGAGAACTTGGAAACCCCGCGCAGGAACCATTTCCCGCTGCCGGGCCGGAAAATCGCCGCATCCGCGGTGCCGTCCCCGTCGTAGTCGGCCGGGGCCGGATCGTCGCCTTCGACCCCGTAGAAGCAAGCGGTGGTCCCGCTCACCATCCACCTTCCGGTCCCGGGACGCCAGACCGCCATATCCCAGGCCCCGTCGCCGTCGTAGTCGGCGGGGGCGGGAATATCGGTCGATACGCCGAAAGCGGCCGTAGTCAGGCCGCGCAGGAGCCAGCTCCCCGTCGAGGCCCGGAAGAGCGCCAGTTCCGCGGTCCCGTCTCCGTTGTAGTCGCCCGGAGTCTCGGACCCGTCCCCGGCGGTGGTGGTGGTGGTGGTGGTCGCGGTGGTGGTGGCGGCGGGGTAGACGACGTCGAAGACCGCCCAGAGGGCGGTGGGAACGGGGATCCCGTAGTAGGTCATGGAAGAGCTGTAATCCGTGTCCATGGCGATCAGGAAAAGGCCGTTGGGCCGGCCGGTCCTGGTTCCCCAGGAGTTGAGCATGATCCAAACCGGGTTGGCGGGATCGGTGTCGTCGTAACCGACGCAGCAAACCGCGTGCCCGACCCCCGAAGACGGGTCCCAGGCATGCCCGTCGACGTAGGCCATATCGATGTACTCACCTTCGGTCTGGTTGCGCCAGAAGGAATGGAAGGTGCTGCGGTCGGCGCTGTCGGGCATGTAGAATGAATACCAGACCGCCACGCCCGAATCGATTTCGGCCTTGATGTTGGCGATGGCGTCGGCCTGGGTTTCCCCGTAGGTGCTGATATAGCTCGTTCCCATCGAATCGACGGGATAGGAGGGGGAAACGCCGATCAGGGAACAGTCCAGCCCCGAGGCGGCGTCGGCGCAGGCGGAGGCGCCGTCGGCGTAAGCGGCGTTGGCGTTGCTCCAGGGCAGCGCGTAGCCGACGTCGTTGTAAAAGCCGGCGACGTCGGCCGCCCAGCCGCCGCAACAGGCGTAGTCGCCGTCGTAACAACTGTTGAGGTGCTGGACGCTGAGGCGGTCGGTTATCCCCATCTGCCGGGAGAGATCGATGGCCAGGCAGGCGATCCCCGCCCAGGCCCAGCAGTTGCCGCAGGAGCCCTGGTTGCGGGTGGCGGGGTCGTAATCGAGCCAGGAAAGAAGACTGGTATACCCGCGCCGCGACGGCCGGGAAGCCGAGGCGACGACACGGGGACCGGCCAGGTACAGGCCGTACCATTCCAGCGGCTGCCCCGGAGCGGGAACCATTACCCCCTCTTCCTCTTCGCCCGGGACCACGGCGGCCAACCGACGGGGATCGACCCGGCTGTAGCGGCCGGGCACGAATTCGGCCCGCGCCGAAGCGGAAGCGGCCACAAGGGCCGTACCCAGAATAGCGACAATGCATCCGGCCGATTTCACGTCTGCACCTCCCGGTTGGCCTGGAAATTCAAGCTACATTTTATAGAGCAAGCCTCATGCCAAGACCGCCGCTCCCACGGACGATAATTGCAAGACATTGCTCGGCATAAACCTACCATCTTCTCCGCGGGTGTGCCAAACGCGGGACCGGATAGAAATTGTTGCATTATGCCGCATGGTTAAGCGGTTAGGACGTAAAATCGGATGGCGCGGGGCAGAGCGCCCGGCTGGAAAATACTCACGATTATCCCGCGTACGACTACGTGGATTGAGGGAAGAATTCAGGAGCCCCTGCCGCGGCCCCGGGAGATTTTTGCACCTGATTACTCTGATTAACTCTGATTGGGGATGAATTCAGGGTTCAGGGTTCAGGGGGGGAGGCATAGAGCATAGAGCCCGGCATTCCCAGGCCGTATTCATCCCCTTAAAATCCTCTGTGCCTCTTGTGCCTTTTGTGGCTAATCCTCTCCCCTCCATGGTAGGGAAAGCATAGGGCATAGGAAAAAGAGGGTTCAGGGTTCAAGGTTCAGGGTTCAGGGTTCGGGGAGCGGGGGAAGCATTCAGTATTCAGTAGCCCCCTACCTCACCCCCCAATTAGGTCCACCGACCCGCCGGCCGGCAGGTCTGTGGACTGATCCGCTCCCGTCTTTCCTGAACCCCGAACCCTAAAGGGTCCGTGGCGGAGGGGTTTTCCCTATGCTCTCTGCTCCATGCTCTCTGCTTCCCTCCCCCTCAGGGGTTGGTGACGGGCAGGTCGGTGGAGGCGCCGTAGTAGGGGGCGGTCACCCCCCGGATCAGCC
>DAOSXE010000060.1 GCA_035380285.1 bacterium
TTCAGGGAGAAGAATTCAGAATTCAGGAGCCCACCGCCGCGCCCCCTGGAGACTTTTGCACCTGATTTCTCTGATTAACTCTGATCGGGGAAAGAATCAGGAACTAAGATTGCGCAGATTAGGGGAAAGGATCATGATTCTCCCCTCCCCCCCACTGGGCACCCTCACCCCGTATTCACTCCTCTAAAATCCTCTTGTGCCTCTTGTGCCTTTTGTGGCTACCCCACTCCCCTTCATGAACTTCATGTCCTTCATGGTAGAGAAAGCATAGGGCATAGGGCATGGAGCATAGGGAAAGAGAGGGTTCAGGGTTCAGGGTTCAGGGTTCGGGGTTCAGGGGAGAGAAGCAGAGGGCATAGAGCATGGAGCATAGGGAAAGAGAGGGTTCAGGGTTCAGGGTTCGGGAGAAGAATACAGGAGTCAGAATTCAGTAGCCCCCGACCTCACCCTCTCTGGGAGTCCACAGACCTGCCTGCCGGCAGGCAGGTCTGTGGACTGCTTCCGAGGCCGAGGTGGTGGGTTCTTCCCCTGAACCCTCTATTCCCCCTTCATGTCCTTCATGGTCGAACGATCCCACGAATGGGAAAAGAGCATGGCTCCCACTGTCTGCCCGGCGGCATCTTCATCCGGCCCTCATTCCCCCCAAATCCTCTGTGATCTCTGTGTCCTGCTATGTGGTTAATCCTCTTTCCGCGTCAGCGTCAGCCTCAACTTAAGGCTTTTCCACCTGGAGGACGACGATCCCCACCGGGTAGGTGTAGTTCTGGTTCGGGGACGAATACACCTTCCCGCTGATCCAGACCCCTCCCTGGGAGTTGTACTTGTCCGCTTTCTTGAAGTACTTCTCCCAGTCCTTGTGGGCCTCGGAACCGTTGAGGACATAGGCGTAGATCTTGTCCATGGAGGCGCCCACCGCCGCACCCGGCTTATAGAGTTCGTAGCAGGTATATTCGGAGGCGGGCGCCACGGCTTCGATCAGGTACGGGGTGGGCTTGCGGGGGCCCATCTGGGCCTGAAACCGCACCGGAGTCCCCTCGGCGCCCGCGGCGTAGGTTCCCCCCTTCTTGAAGGCGGAGAAATCGGCGGCGGCGAAGCTCTCGGGGACGGCGGCGGGCGCGGCCGAAACGTAGCTGTCGAACCCGGTATCGACCGTGAACCCGATGCCGGCGATCTTGGACGAGAGCGCGGCCAGCGCGGCGGGGTTCGCGATCGGGTAGGGAGGCCCGAAGTTCTCCCGGGCCGAGCCGGCTTCGGCCTGAAGCGGCAGCCCCACCGAACGGCGCCACTGGTTCAAGGCGTCCATGTTCAGCTTTCCCGGGACCGAGCCGATGAACCCGGCGAAAAGCCCGGCGTAGACCGGGTCGGGCTGCAGGCCGGGATCGGCTTCCCGGTTGCCCCCGCTGGCGGAGAGCATGTAGTCCTCGCAGTTCTCCTCGTCGTTGAGGTCGGCCAGACCGGAGGGTTTCCAGACCAGCAGGGACTGCCGGTTGTCGTCCATGTATTTGTAGAACCCCCCGTTGCAGCTGAAGAAGACGTTGTTCTTCATGACCGTTTCGTCGTTGCCGAAGGTGTTCTTGACCGCGATGCCGCCGTCGTCGTCCTCGGTGGTGCAGAAGGCGAAGATATTGTCCTCGAGGACGGTCTTGCCCTGGCGCCCGACGAAGACCGCCATCGCCCCTCCCTTGGACGGGTAGGGCCAACCGAAGGCGACGGTGTTGCGGCGGACGGCGACCACGCTGCCGGGCTGGGCCGAACGGGTCGAGATCCCGACATGAAACCAGTTGACGATCAGGCAATTCTCGATCAGGTTGCCCTCGCCTTCCCAGGTGCAGTAGACGGCTTCTCCCAGGGGGTTGGCCAGAACGCAGTTCTTGATCACCGTGTTGGGGCTGCTGGTGGAAATCAGCCGGCCGTTGTAGGATTTTTTCATCAGGATCTTGGTCCCGTCTTCCTGGTAGGCGTTGCGGGTGCGCCCGTCGAGCACGAACCCGTCGACGGTGAGGTCGCCGTGGTCGGCGTGGATGTCTCCGGCGATGATCGCTCCCGATTCCGGCAGCCCGGTCCAGTCCCCCTTGTAATCGGCGGCACGTTCCAGGACGGTCAGGTTCTGGAAGGGGTTGCGGGCGCTGAAATCCTGGTTGTACCCTCCGGCCAGAGTAAGGTGCGGGGTCTTGATCACGAAATGCCCCGAACCCCCTTTGCCGTTGTAGGTTCCGGCAGCCACGTGGATGACGTCCCCGCGCCGGGCCCGGTCCACGGCTTTCCAGAGTTCGCCGTAGGGATTTTCCCGACTCCCGTCGCCCGTGGCGCCCGAGCGGACATACACATCCTCGGCCCGAGCGCCGACCGCGGCCAGGGCGGCGGCGACCGACACGGCCGTAAGCGTACCTTTACCGAACATTTTCTTCCTCCCCGGGTTCGAGTGTTCCGTTCTTTTCCCCGGACTTGTACCCGAATCCCGGGGTCGAAAGCAAGCGCGGAAGTTGAACCCTGCGGATCCGCCGCCGGGCGGCGGCCGCGCGGCCGCGCCTCCGGCAGGAAAGCGCTCTCCCCGCCGGGAAAAATTTATTGCCCGATGACGTTATCGGACATAAAATTATTTTATGTGATGTTTTTTGTTCCTCCTCCTTCGGGGCCGAGAGGGGAACTATTTTCGACTCTAACCGGACGCAACGGAGGAGCCGCCGTGAGAAAGCCTTTCCCGTTATCGGCGTTGGTGAGCGCAACCGTGATCGCCGCCTGGAGCCCGTCGTTGCCGGCGGCACCCTGGCTCGAGAGCTCGAGCTACCTGGGAGGCAGTCAAGACGATGTCGCCCAGGGCGTGGCCCTGGACAGCAACGGCTGCGTCTATATCTGCGGCTACACCAACTCTCCCGATTTTCCCACCTTCGACGCCTACCAGAGCAGCCTGGCCGGAAGCATAGACGCCTTTGTGAGCAAGTTCTCCTCCAACGGCAGGACCCTGCTCTACTCGACCTTTCTGGGCGGAAGCGGGCTGGAACAGGCCCTGAACGTGACCGCGGACGAACAGGAAGGCGCCATCGTCGTGGGGAGCACGGAATCGGCCGATTTCCCCGCCACCGCCTGGGCCTGGCAGACGGCCTACTCCGGGGGCGGCTCGGACGCCTTCGTCGCCCGCATCTCCTCCACCGGGGGGGGCCTGTATTTCTCCAGCTACCTCGGCGGAAGCGGCCTGGAGCAGGCCCAGGGCGTGGCTTTCGACGCCTCCGGCTGGATCTACGTCACCGGGTACACCACCTCGAACGATTTCCCCACCTGCAGTTACTCCGATCCCGTGCAGTCCGCCCGGGCCGGGAATTACGACGCCTTCGTCACCCAGTTCGCCCCCGGGGGCGGTTCCCTCTACTACTCCACCTACCTGGGTGGCAGCGGAGCGGATGCCGGCTGGGGCATCGCGGTCGATTCGGACAACTGCGCCTACGTCGTGGGCCAGACCTTCTCCGGCGATTTCCCCACCTCGTTTTCCATCTGGCCGGCGTCACCTTCCCTGCCGGCCTCGTCGGGTTTCGTCAGCAAACTCTCCAACTACGGCGACGGGCTCATCTTTTCCACCTACCTGGGGGGCAGCTGGGTCGACTCCGCGGCGCTGGCCGTGGCTCTGGACGACTACCAGCAAGCCCGGGTGGCCGGGTACACTTACGCCCTGGACTTTCCCACCCTCAACCCCGTCCAAGCCTACAACCACGGGGGGAGCGACGCTTTCGTCTCCCTTTTTTCCTCGAGCGGCGGCGCGGTGCTGTTTTCCACCTACCTGGGCGGAAGCCAGAACGATTCGGCCGCGGGAATCGCGGTCGACCCCTACTACGGGGATAGCCACATCTGCGGCTCGACTCAATCATCCGACTTCCCCACCGAGAACCCCTACCAGGACGCGATCCGGGGCGCCAGGGACGCTTTCTACACCATCCTCCACTCCGACGGGGACCGGCTCCAATACTCCACCTACCTGGGAGGATCGGGTGAGGATTGGGGTTATGCCGTCGCCTGGGGAAGGGTCCCCGACGAGCGGGTGTGGCTGGCCGGGTGCACCGATTCCGCCGATCTTCCCCTCCGGCGCGCCTACCAGGGAACGTTCGGAGGGGGAACCGGGGACGCTTTCTTCGCCGGGTTCGTCTGGGACACTCCCTCTGAACCCAACCGGTACCACACCGACTTCAACGGCGACGGCACCAGCGATATCGCCATCTTCCGCGGGTCCTCGGGCCTATGGGCCGTGCACGGCTTGACCCGCGTCTATTTCGGCACCTCCTCCGACCGGCCGGTCCCGGCCGACTTCGACGGCGACGGCACCACCGAGTTCGCCGTCTTCCGCAACAGTACCAGCTTGTGGGCGGTCAGGGGGCGGACCCGGGCTTATTTCGGCTCGGCCGGCGGCGTCGATTTCCCGATCCCTCAGGATTACGACGGGGACGGGACCGCGGAGATCGCCGTTTTCCGCAACAGCTCGGGGCTGTGGGCGGTCCGGGGCTTGACCCGGATCTATTTCGGGGACACCATCGACAACCCGCTCCCCGGCCCCTACCGGGGGGACGAGGCGGCGGACCCGGCGGTCTTCCGCGCCAGCTCCGGGCTCTGGGCCGTGCGCGGCTGGACCCGGATGTATTTCGGTTCCACCTGGGATACCGCCATCCCCGGAGACTACAACGGCGACGACGCCTGGGAGCCGGGTATTTTCCGCTCCTCCAGCGGGCTCTGGTCCCTCCGGGGCCTGACCCGGATCTACTTCGGTTCGTCTTCGGACGTCCCGGTCCCCGCCGATTACGCCGGCGGCGGCGAGGACCAGGCCGCCGTCTTCCGCGTGAGTTCCGGTCTCTGGTGGATCCGGGGCGAGACCAAGATCTACCACGGATCGACCGGCGACGTGCCCGTGACCCGCTGACGCGGTCGCCGGATCTATCCGGCGCACGCCTCCCGGGGGCGCGGCGGCTCCGCCGCGCCCCCGGGAGGCAGGACCTTCGAGTCTGCGCTCAAAAAAAATACGGAATTTCTTTCCCCCTGCCTCCCCAAAAATGATAAATTTTCTTAGATGAACTTTTCCCCACGCATTCAACCTTAATCAGGAGAGGTGTAGATGCGCTCATTGCTGCTCGGCGTCGCCCTGATCGGCCTGCTCCTGGCGCTGCCCTTCATGGTGGCCCAGGCGGTGGACCGGGCGGATAAGGATCTGATCCCCTTCGGGGACGACGATACCCTGGAAGAGATCCGCTACAAGATCGAACACAACGGCTACCTCTTTACCGTAGCCGACAACTGGGTCTATTCGATGCCCGCCGAGGAAAAGGCCGCCTTTTTCTCCCGCTATCATCCTCTCCGCCCGATGCCCAAGTCCCAGGACGATCCCGGGCCCCTGCCCAGCGTGATCGGGCGCAAGGCTCTCCCCTCCAGTTTCGACTGGCGCGACGTCAACGGGCACGCCTACATCGGCGACGTTCGCAATCAGGAAAACTGCGGCTCCTGCTACGCCTTCGGGGCCAGTGCTGCGGGCGAGGGTACCTATAATTACGCAATGGGCCTCTACGACGGCAACTGCATCGATCTCTCCGAGAGCTACATCGCCTGGTGCCTGGGCCGGCTGCCTGCCTACAGCAGCGACTTCTTCGGCTGCGACGGGGCCAGCTACGCCTACGAGGAACTTTCCGCCATTTGCGAGGTCGGGATCACGACCGAGGCCAACTTTCCCTACCAGGATTACGATCCCGGCTCCTGTACCCACTGGGGGGATCAGACCATCGCCTTCTCCAACTGGTACCGGGTCGACTGCAACGATGTCACCGCCATCAAGACGGCGATCATGACCTACGGCGTGGTCGACGCCGCAGTCTACGTCGGGACTGCCTTCGACGCTTACGACAGCGGCATCTACGACGACACCAACAACACCTGCGACGGATCGCCCTGCTCCTATACCACGAGCAACCACGCTATCTCCCTGGTCGGCTGGGACGACAACCCCCCGGAGGGAGGTGGGGGCTGCTGGATCCTGCGCAATTCCTGGGGCGACACCTGGGGCGAGGACGGCTACATGCGCCTGCGTTACGACGCCGCCGTGGTCGGTTGCGCCGTCTGCTACCTGGTCTACGACGCCGACACCCACACCGTCTTCGACGAGGGCTTCGACAACTTCGACACCGGCACCCGGCCGACCGGCTGGACCTTCACCGGCTGCGACCAGAACTCCGACACCTACACCACCCCCTCCACCTACTTCGGCACCGCCTCCCCGTCGATCAAGCTCGACGCCACCAGCGACCGGATTACGACCGAGACCTTCACCAACCCGCAGTACCTGACCTTCTGGTACCGCGGGGTGGAAAACGCCAGCCCCTCCGGCTCCCTCCTGGTCGAGGAACTGTACAACGCCTCCTGGCAGACCGTGACCAACATCACGGTCCTGCCCACCGAGGGGACCACCTGCGCGCCCTTCCCGCTCGAGGAAGAAAGCACGCAGCTGCGCTTCACCTTCACCCAGAGCGCGGGGAACCTGGCCTTCGACGACGTCAAGCTGACCGGCTTCCCCACCCCGCCGACCACCCCGACCGCGGCCGTTCCCACCGCCACTCCGCCCCCTACCGCTCCGCCCACGCCCTCCGCGCCCCCGACCGCGCCCCCGACCGCGACGCCGGTCAAGACCGCGACCCCGGTTCCGGGAACCCCGACCCCGGTGGCGACCGCTACCCCGATCCCCGCTTCTCCTACCCCGGTCGACTGTTCCGCCATCGTCGAGGGGTTTGACGGCTTCGACACCGGCACCCGGCCCGCGGGCTGGGAGTTCGTCGGCTGCGACCAGGACTCCGACACCTACACCGACGCCGGCTACTACGGCGCCGCCTCCCCGGCCCTGGCCCTGGACGGCACCGGCGACCGGGTCGTGACCCGGACCTTCGGCGCCGGCTGCGACTACAAGCTCACCTTCTGGCTGCGGGGCGACGGCACCGGGGCCTCCGACTCCCTGCTGGTCGAGGAGTACTACTCCGCGGCCTGGAGCACCGTCGACCTCATCCAGCCCCTCCCGACCTCGGGGACCGTCGAGGGCCCCTACGCGCTCGCTTCCCTCGCTTCCCGGGTCCGGTTCACCTACACCCGGGACCAGGGCGACCTGGCCCTGGACGACGTCTACCTGGGGCTGACCACCACCTCCGCCACCACCACGACCACCACCGCCGCTCCCACGACGACGACCACCACCACCGTCGCCCCCACGACCACCACCACCACCGCCGCTCCCACCACCACTACCACGACGACCACGACGACCACGACCACCGCCGCCGCGTCGCCCACTCCGGTCCCGGCGGCATCGGCCACGCCCATCCCGGCCTCGCCCACGCCTCAGCCCACCGCCACCGCCGTGCCCGCCACCATCGTCCACTACGTGG
>DAOSXE010000061.1 GCA_035380285.1 bacterium
ACGCGCCTCGGGGGAACGGGGAGACTCCCCGGCCCGGCGGACGGCCTGAGCCCGGTTGTCGGATTCGGAAATCGATCCCTCCCGGCCAGCCTGACGATCGCGGCGAAACGCCCTTGTATACCCCCCGGGGGTATGTTATAGTATTACCGAACGAGAGGGAAAACACTATGAACCATATAACCAGGCATGACGAACAGACTACGGCCTTGCGGCGGATCGAGGGTCAGGTCCGGGGGTTGCAGAGCATGATCGCCGACGGGGAGTATTGCATCGACATCATCACCCAGATCTGCGCGGCGATCAACGCCCTGTACGCGGTAGCGGAAAAGATTTTATCCAAGCATATCGAGCACTGCGTGGTCGAGGCCTTCAGAAGCGATTCTTCGGAAGAGAAGGAAGAAAAGATTTCCGAGATCATGGCGGTGGTTCACCGGTTGCGAAAACTTTGAGGACGAACCGAGGAGATTGTCATGAGGAGACTGGTATATTGTACCGTCGCCGCCGCCATAAGCCTGGCGGCGGGGCGCGAAACCGCGGGAAATCCGGTCCCTGACGGAACCGCCCCGCCCATCGAGGTAGGGAACGCCTTCTGCCCGGTGACCGGCGCAAAAGTGGGGTCGATGGGCGCGCCCGTAACCTATGCATACGAGGGTCGCCTGTATAATCTCTGCTGCCCCGGCTGTAAACGAACAATCGAACAGGATCCGGCCCGATATACCTCCAGGGTTAAGTCCCTAGCGGTCGAAGCTTTCCGATTCGGGTTCGAACCGGAGACGATCGCGGTGCGTCAAGGCGATATCGTCGTCATCGACCTGAGTTCACGGGACACGCGCCACGGTTTTTACATCAAGGAATACGGGATCAACGCCCAGTTCGGAAACGACCGGACGGAAAAGGTGAGCTTTATCGCGGATCGCCGGGGTGAGTTTCCCATTCTCTGTTCGGTTTACTGCGGGGCGCGCCACGGTCGGATGAAAGCCACGCTGATCGTTCAATGAAGAGCGCGCGGATCGGAGCGATAGTCGGGTTGATATCCCTGGGCATGACGCCTTTATCCGCGCAAACCGGGGACAGGGACTTCCTGACCGGTTTGACCGAGGAAGCTTTGGCGGCCAATCCACTGGTGCGGTCGTACTATCTCCAGTCCCAGGCGGCGCTCGCCGAGGCCGGGGCCGCGGGTTCCCTGCCTCAGCCCCAAATCGGTTTCGCCTATTTCGGCGAAGCGGTACAAACCAAAGTCGGACCGCAGGAGAGCAAATACAGCATTTCCCAAACGATACCCTTCCCCACCAAATTATCGCTGAACAGCAAAATCGCGGACCGGGCCGCCCAGGTAGAGCAGATCAAATACGTATTGGCGGTCAGGGACACGGTTCAACAGATCAAGCTGACGTTCTTCGATTACTATCTTACCGTCTCCACCCTGGCCACGCTGAGGGAGGAAAAAGCGATCTTGAACCAGATGCTCGGGGTGGCCCGGTCCCGCTACGAAACTTCTCCGAACCTCAACCAAACGGACTTGATCAAGATAAATCTGGAGGCGGCGGCTTTGGAGGCTGCGATCATCGGCGCCGAGTCCCGGGAAAACATGGGCCGCGCCTCTTTGAACAGAATCCTGGCTCGGCCGCCCGAAACCGCCCTGGACATCCCGGAGGGGTATGCCCCTCTCACCTCGGCCCCGACCTTGACCGAATCCCAAGCGCGAGAAGAAGCGCTGCGGGAGAGTCCCCTGGTTTTATTGGACCGGTTGGGGGTGGAAAAAGAACGGTTCCGGCTTTCCTTGGCCCGGGAAGAATATCTTCCCGACTTCGGGGTGATGGGCGAATACATACAGATCGGGGACGGCACGACTTCGCTCCCCGACGACGGACAAGACGCCTGGCTGGTGGGGGTGAACGTGCGGGTGCCGCTGTGGTTCTGGAGCATCAGGTCGCGGGTCGATGCGCAGCAGTACCGACTGAACGCGGTCGAAGCGGCACTTGCCGACCGGGAAAATTTCATCGTTTTCAAGATCAACGACCTTTACTTCGGCATACGGTCTCTGACGCGCCTGATCGACCTCTACGAGAATGTTCTTTACCCGCAAGCGCGGCAGAACTTTTCCGTTTCACAATCGGCTTACGAACAAGGCAACGGAGATTTCCTGAACTGGCTGGATTCCGAACGCAAGCTTTTATCCATACGGTTGGAGTTGACGGCCAAAATCGTGGACTACAACAAAACGGTGGCGCGGTTGGAATATATCCTCGGCCGGCCGGTACCGTAAGGCGGAATCGACATGAAAAAAATTATCGGAATTTTGCTCCTGGCGGGCGCGGTGGGGCTCTTCTTCATGCATAGCCGTCCGGAACTCCGGGCAGCGACGGAACCGGAAGCCGCGGCGGAGACGGAAACCGACATTCTTTATTATACCTGCGGCATGCACCCTTCCGTCCATATCACGCCCGAGGCTTACGCCGCCGGCCAGACCCAATGCCCGATCTGTTCCATGGACCTCATCCCCGTAACCAAACCCCGGAGCGAGGGCCGCCCCATGGAAGGCATGGTGATGGTGAGCCCTCGTGAAAAAGCCTTGGCCGGGATCGCCACCGCGCCCGTGGAGATGCTCGACTTGTTCAAGGAGATCCGAACCGCGGGGAAGGTCGCGTACGACGCGGACCTGCGCTCCGCCCAACAGGAATATCTCGAAGCCCGGAGAGCCTACGACCGCGCTCTCGAATCGCAGTTTCCCGAGGCGCAAACCCGGGCGCTGGCGGTGGTGGAAGCGGCGCGGTTCAAGCTTAAACTCGCCGGCGTGGACGAACCATGGATCGCCGAGATCGAAACCGCGGGCAAAGCCGACGACAGCTTGGTTCTGCCCGGGGAAGCGATGTGGGTATATGCCGATTTTTACGAGTATGAATCGTCCTGGCCCCGGCCCGGCGACACGGTCGAGATTATCGCCCCCGCCGACCCCGCTCTGGTCCTGACCGGTGAAATAAAAGCCGTCGAACCGATCGTGCGCAACGATACCCGCACCATCCGGGTCAAAATCCAGACCCGCAACTCCGATGGGATTTTGAAGCCTAATATGTATGTCGATGTCTACCTCTGGAGCGAGATGGGACCGGCGTTGGCGCTGCCCCAGGACGCGGTCTTGGACACCGGCACTCGCAAACTGATCTACGTCGAGGAAGGAGAGAACGGTTACGTGCCCCGGGAAGTGGTCACCGGGCCGGCGGCCACCGCCGTCGTAGACGGAGAAAAAACCGCGGTCTATCCGCTGGTAAGGGGAGCGGCGGAAGGGGAACGAGTCGTCACCGAAGGAAATTTCTTGATCGACTCGCAGTCGCGGCTGGGCGCAACCGCCTCGGCGTATTCCGGCGCCTTGGATCACGCCGGCCACGGGAAGTGAAGCGGCTATGATCGGCAAAATTATCGAACTTTGCTTGAAAAACCGCCTGCTGGTGGTGGGCGTATTCGCTTTGGCGATCGTCGGCGGCTGGGCGGCGATGAGAAGCACCCCGGTCGACGCCATCCCCGACATCGGAGAACTTCAGGTCCTGGTCTACGCCGACTGGCCGGGACGAAGTCCGCAGGACCTACAGGACCAGGTGATCTATCCCCTGACCACGGGCCTGATGGGAACGCCCGGAGTAAAGGCCGTGCGTTCGTCCGCGGCCTTCGGTTTCGGAATCGTCAACATGATCTTCCAGGAGGGGGTCGACTTTTACTGGGCCCGTACCCGGGTCTTGGAGCGGCTCGATTTCGCCAAGCGCGACCTTCCCCCCGAGGCCGTCGTAACTCTGGGCCCGGACGCCACCGCCCTGGGCCAGGTCTTCTGGTATACGGTGGAAGGAGAGGGGTACGATCTGAGCCGGTTGCGCTCCCTTCAGGACTGGTATATCCGTTACCAGCTCAACGCGGTCCCGGGAGTGGCCGAGGTCGCTTCGGTGGGCGGATACGTCAGGCAGTACCAGATCGATGTCGACCCCAATAAACTGGTCGCCTTCGGAGTCAATCTTCACCAGGTCATCGACGCGGTACAGAAATCGAATATCGACGTGGGCGCCAAGGTGTTCGAAACGGGCGATGTCGAATTCATCGTGCGCAGCGCCGGGTTCATCAAGAACCGGGAAGATATCGAAAATATCGTGGTGACTGCCGGGGCCGGCGTCCCCGTCTACGTGAAAAATCTGGGAACCGTCACCCTGGGTCCGGCTTTCCGTCGAGGCGCCCTGGATAAAGAGGGGCAGGAAGCCGTCGGCGGAGTCGTTCTAATGCGCTACGGCGAAAATCCCCTGACCGTAATAAAGAACATCAAGGCGAAAATCCGCGAGATCTCGGTGGGTCTGCCCCCGGGAGTGAAAATCGTTCCGTTCTATGACCGCACCGGCCTGATCGCGCGGGCGATCGACACGTTAAAATCCACCCTGCTCCAGGAGATCCTGATCACGGTGCTGGTGATTGTCCTGTTTCTGCTGCACTTCGGGGGCAGTCTGATCGTATCCCTGGTCCTGCCCATCGGGGTTCTCTTGACCTTCATTCTCATGCGCGGGTTCGGAGTGGACGCCAACATCATGTCCTTGGGCGGCATCGCCATTGCCATCGGCGTCATGGTCGATGCCGGCTGCGTCCTGGTGGAAAACATCTACACCCGCCTGGTGCAGCGCCGACAAGCCCTGAACACGAAAAAACTCGAGGCGCAGGTGCGTCTCGAAGTCTGTATCAAGGCGGCTCGGGAAGTCGGTCGGCCCGTGCTTTTCGCGCTTTTGACCACGATTATCGGATTCATTCCGGTATTCGTGCTCACCGGTCAAGCCGGGAAAATGTTCAGACCGCTGGCCTTCACCAAAACCTTCGCCATGGTTTCGGCGGCAGTGGTGGCGCTCGCCCTCTTGCCTACCTTGGCCTACTACCTCCTGCGCGGACGGCTGGTATCGCTGGAGAGAAACCGGGCGGCGGTGATCCTGAAAAAAATCTATCAGCCGGCGTTGACGTGGGCTTTGGGCCATAAGAGAAGCGTTGTAGGTATCGCCCTGGCCTTCATCGTCCTGGGAGCTCTGTGCGGTTCCCTGCTCAAGCAGGAATTCATGCCCCCCCTGAACGAAGGCGATCTTTTATTCATGCCGGTGCTTCTGCCGGGAGCGTCTCTCACCCAGGTCATGGATGTCCTCAAGACCCAGGACATCGTGATCAAACGGGAATTTCCCGACGAAGTGGAATGGGTCGTAGGCAAACTGGGCCGCGCCGAAACCGCTACCGACCCGGCGCCGGTGGGAATGATCGAAACCATCGTTCATCTCAAGGATAAGCGGCACTGGCGCCCGGGCATGACGCGGGCCGAGCTGATCGACGAAATCCAGGAAAAAACCCGCATGCCCGGGGTCAGTCCGATCATGACTCAGCCGATCCGTAACCGCATCGACATGCTCGCCACCGGCATCCAGACTCCGGTCGGCATCAAAATCTTCGGCGAGGACCTCGATACGCTGGTCGAGATCGGCACCCGTCTGGAGCAGATCGTCTCCACCGTTCCCGGAGCCTTAAGTCCCTACGCCGAGCGCACCTCCACCCGTCCTTATTACGAGATTGAAATCGACCGCCGGGCCGCGGCCCGCTACGGGATAAAAGTCGCCGATATTCAACACGTGGTCATGACCGCGATCGGGGGGATGAATTTGACCACGACCGTCGAAGGCCGCGAACGGTATCCGGTCCGCGTACGTTACCTGCGCGAACTGCGCGATACCCCCTCCGCTCTGGAACGGGTTTTCGTCCCTTCGCCAACCGGGGAACATATCCCTCTGGCGGAGCTGGCCGCGCTGAAAACGGTCCCGGGACCGGCCATGATCAATACCGAAAACACCCTTACCTACGCCCGGGTGTTCATCAATGTCGATCAGAGCCGAACCGGGCTGGTCGATTTCGTCGAGGCCGCCAAGAAAAAGGTCCGGGAAAAGATCGACGGCAAGGAACTGGTAGTGCCTCCCGGCTATTTCATCAGCTGGTCGGGCCAGTTCGAATCCGAGATGGAGTCCCGGCGGCGGCTTATGCCGGCTCTGGCGATAGCGTTGGCCGTGATCCTGCTGCTGCTGTACATGGCCTTCAAGCGACTGGATACCCTGTTCATCGTGGCCAGCGGTATCCCGGTATCGCTCATGGGCGGGGTAATCATCCTGTATCTGCTGGATTTCCGTTTTTCGACCGCGGTCTGGGTGGGCTTTATCGCCCTGTTCGGGGTCGCCACCGACAACGCCGTGGTCTTGCTGTCGGTACTGGAGGAACTTTTCAAGAAAAAAACGCCGCGGACTATTACGGAGATACGCAGCCTCGTCCTCGAAGGAGGTTTGATGCGGGTGAGACCGATCATGATGACCACCATGACGACCATCATCGCCCTGGCCGCGATCATGTTTTCCACCGGGACCGGTTCGGAAATCATGAAACCGATGGCATCGCCCACGGTCGGAGGATTGATAACGGCCACGCTCTCGAACCTGCTTCTGGTCCCGGTCCTGTATTGCTGGCTGCGCGAACGGGAGCTGCGCCGGAAAAAAACCGCCGGGATCTGAGGCAGCGGCGATACTGATATCTTCGATCGAACCGCTTTAAGGACGGGTTTGTTCGCGCAATTTCGGTTCCGGCCCGGTTTTGCCTTGACCCGGCGGCGGTTTGTTTGCTATGTTTTTATAACTGCTTGGT
>DAOSXE010000062.1 GCA_035380285.1 bacterium
CCACCCCGCACAGACCGAAGATGCAGTTTTTCCAGATCGTCTCCAGAGGATCCCCGAACGCCCGCAGTTCCCGCTCGGGGGGGGTGTCGGAAGTGTTAAAAACCACGGCCGCCCGGGCCCGGAGGAGGCCTCGGGGGACCCCTTCCCCGCCGTCGCCTTCCAGAAACTCATAGGCGACGCCGGGGCGGACTACCCGGTCCACCCACCCTTTCAAAACGGCCGGGGGCTGGCCCCACCAGTTGGGGTGTACAACGACGATTCCGTCCGCCTCGGCCAGTTCGGCGCAGTGCCGCTCGACCTCGGGAGGAAGCGGCGCTTCCCTGGAAATCTCCCGGGCGGGAAGCCGCGGGTCGAACCCTTCCTCGTATAAATCGTGGTACCGAACCTCGTGGCGGTTTTTTTTCAAGGTCTCGACGGCGGCCGCCGCCAGGGCATGGTTGAAACTGCCCCGGTCCGGGTGGGCGAGAATGACCGATACTTTCATAATTGCTCAGCTAAGACCCGGCGCCCTTTACCGGGACGTTGCTTCCCGGGGAAACGTCCCGAACCAGAACAGCTCCGAAACATCGGGGAGGGGAAGCGGAGAGGGCGAAACGGTCGGAGTGGCCGTAGGAGGCGGTGAGGGGCTCGGGGAAGGAGGCGCCGTCGGGGCGGCGGAAGGAGTCGGGACCGGGGTCGGCGTCGAAACGGGGGTGGCGGGGATGGGCAGATCGAAAGCCTTCATCACGGCCATGTGGTGAACGCCGCCGGGATAGGAATCGTTTTCTTCGATGGGAGGAACCTCGCTTACGTCCCAGAAAACGCGGCTGTCGAAGACGATCCCCTGGGGGTAAGCCCGGTCTTTGGCGCCCACGTAGAGGGTGGTGTGGTACTGGTCCAGGTTCCGGTTGGGCATGATCCAATCGTACTGGTAGCGGCGGGGGTTGGTGGCGTTGGTGAAATAATGGCCCAGGCGGTCGGCGGGTTTGTGGCGGTCGGTACTGAGAAAAGAACGGAAGATGTTCAAACACGGTTCCGCCGGACTGGGGTACGTGTTCAGGTCGCCGGCCACGACGATGTACCCGTCGGGATCGAAGTTACGGCGGACGTGGTCCCTGACGGCGGCGGCCTCCCGCAGGCGCATGCTCCGGTTGCTCGGGCCGGACGACGACTTGAGATGAACGCAGACCCCCTGAAGGTCGGGTTCTCCGGGGATGTCGATCACCGCCCATACGTAGCTGCGGCTGCCCGCGACCTCGGGGTCGGGCCACTCCCCCCAGGTCTGCAGCGACCAGCGGCTGACGATGGCGTTGGGGATGGACCCGCTGCCCACGTACAGGTGAAAATTTTCACCGAAGGCCTCGTCGACGTAGTCTCGGTGCGACAGCGGCGCGGGCACGTTGAATTCCTGGATGAAGGCGATGTCGGGCTTCAGACCCCGGAAGATGCGGCTGCTCTGCGGGTAGTAGAACTCGTTGGGCCAACCGCCGCAGGGCAGATTGGCGGTCATGACGGTCACTACCTTCGCCGGGGCCGGGACCGCGGCCCAGCCCAACCCGAACAGGAGCGCCAAGAACAACCGCCCGACCTGACCCCGAACCCGCAAGGGAACCTCCTTCGCTTCCGGCCATTCCGGCCCGCCGACGGACCGGATGCTAACAGTATACCCGTTTTCGGCTCCGGTTTTGAGAATTGATTCGTCTGCCGCCGGAGCGGGCGTCTACATCGCCGTTTTTCCTCGCCGGGCCCGGGCGATTTGACCGCTTCCCTCCCCGGGACGGATGCGCTATAGTTTTCCAGCAATCCGTCCCGGCGGCCGACGGCACCAAGGCCCGTCAAGCCGGCGCCGGCAAGCTCCTGTGCTTGCAGCCAGGCTCCTGCCGACCCTCACGGGACCGTAGCGGCAACGGCGAAAGCACGGAAAGACAATGCAGCTGCTTTTTTCTTCTCAACCGAGGTTGAACGATGAACGGGGCCGACGGCGGTAAAGGCCCGGAAAAGCGGGGAGAGCCCCCGGCTCCGGAAACGGCCGCGATCGGGGAAGAAATCCGCGAGTGGAAAACCAAACGCGGGGCCCTGATTCTCGCCCATAACTACCAGCTGGACGAGGTCCAGGAAATCGCGGACCTGGTCGGCGATTCCCTGGCCCTGAGCCGCCGGGCGGCGGAGAGCGACTGCGACACCATCGTTTTCTGCGGGGTGCGGTTCATGGCCGAAAGCGCCAAGATTCTTTCCCCGCGCAAACGCATCCTTCTCCCCGCCCCGCGGGCCGGGTGTCCCCTGGCCGACTTCGCCGAACCCGGCGAAGTCAGAGCCTGGCGAAAGCGATATCCCCGCGCGGCCGTGGTCGCCTATATCAACTCCTCGGCCGCGGTCAAGGCCGAAGCGGATATCTGCTGTACCTCCTCCAATGCCGTCCGGGTGGTGGCCTCCCTGGACGAGGATGAAATCATCTTTTTACCGGACCAGAACCTGGGAAGGTTCGTCGCCGCGCGTTTCCCGGACAAGCTGTTCCACCTCTGGCCCGGCTATTGCCTGACGCACCATCGGGTCCTGCCGGAACATATCCGGGAAGCCCTCCGCAAACTACCGGACGCCGAGGTGCTGGTCCATCCGGAGTGCCGCCCGGAGGTGGTGGAACTGGCGGACTTCGTCGGCAGCACCGCCCAGATTCTGGCCAGGGTGGGCGCTTCCCCGGCCCCGGCCTTCATTATCGGAACGGAGATGGGCGTCATCCCCGGACTACGCCGGGCTCACCCCGACAAGAAAATATATTTGCCATATCCGGGGCTTTTCTGCCCCACTATGAAACAGATCAGCCTGAAAACGGTGGCGGAGTCGTTGAAGACCATGCAGACGGACATAACCGTACCGGACCCGATTGCGGACCGGGCAAGAACGGCTCTGGAGCGGATGCTCGAGGCGGGATGAGGCGGGAATGATGGGCGCGGACACAGGACCGGCAGAGGAGAGCGGACGGATCCGCGGCGAGCGAGACGTTCCCTTCCTGATCGTGGGAAGCGGGATCGCCGGCCTGTATACCGCCCTGAAACTGGCCCAACGCGCGGAGGTGACGCTGCTGACCAAGGATCGCCTGGAAGAAAGCAACACCACCTACGCCCAGGGGGGAATCGCGGCGGCCATCGACCCCCAGGACTCCCCCGACCTCCACTACGCCGACACCATCAAGGTGGGCGTGGGTCTGTGCCTCCCCGAAGCGGTCTCCATCCTGGTCCACGAGGGTCCCGAACGGGTCAAGGAACTGATCGGTCTGGGGGTCCCCTTCGATCTCTTCGAGGGAGAGCCGGCTCTGACCAAGGAAGCAGCGCATTCGCGCCGACGCATCCTCCATGCCGACGGTGACGCCACCGGTCGGGAAATCAGCCGCGCCCTCACCCGCCTGGCGATCGAACATCCTCGAATCGAGATCATGGAAGAAACCATGGCGATCTCCCTGACGCTCCACCGGGACCGCTGCCGGGGCGTTTTGGCCCTGCTCGCCGACGGCGCTCTGGAACGATTTTTCTCTCCGGCGGTCATTCTCTGCACCGGAGGCTGCGGCCAGGTGTACGCTTCAACCACCAATCCCCCGGTGGCCACCGGCGACGGCATCGCCCTGGCGTTTCGGGCCGGCGCCGCCGTTTCCAATATGGAGTTCATCCAGTTTCATCCCACCGCCCTGTTCCTGCCGCCGGCGCCCTCGTTCCTGATTTCGGAGACGGTGAGGGGGGAAGGCGGAATCCTGAAGAACGTGCGGGGGGAGCGCTTCATGCCCCGATATCATCAGTCGGCCGAACTTGCGCCCCGCGATATCGTCGCCCGGGCCATACTCCGGGAAATGGAAAAAACCGGTTCGGATCGGGTCTATCTGGACCTGGGCGCGCTCTCGGCGGAGCAGATCCGCCTGCGGTTTCCCAATATCTATGAAACCTGCCTGCAATACGGCCTCGACATCACCGCCGAGAATATTCCGGTGGCGCCGGCCGCCCACTATATGATGGGCGGAATTTTCACCGACCTGGACGGGAAAACCACCATTCCCGGCCTCTACGCCTGCGGCGAGACCGCGGACCCCGGCGTTCACGGAGCCAACCGGCTGGCCAGCAATTCCCTGCTCGAAGGCCTGGTCTTCGGGCGCCGGATCGCGGAGTACCTCGGGCGGCGCCAGCCGGACATCGAACCGAGACCGGCGAAATCCGACCTGGTCGAGGAAGTCCCGGCCGGATGCTCTTCCGAAAACGTCGCCCGGGAACGGCAAGACCTGCGCGAATGCATGTCCGCGCGGATGGGGATCGTTCGCGAGGAGAACGGCCTGAAAGAAACGCTGCGGTTCCTGAACGAAGGGGAACATCCCCTCTCCTCTCCCTGCCTGGACCCGGCCTGCCTGGAACTTCAGAATCTCAGGACCGTCTCCACCCTCATGACGCGGGCTGCTCTCGTCCGCCGGGAAAGCCGCGGCAGCCACTACCGCAGCGATTTTCCCCAAACCGACCCCGGTTGGCGGAAACGGATCTTACTTCGGGGCGACCGCGTGGATTACCTCGAAATCGGGGAAGAACGTTCGCCGCGTCTCCCGCTCGCCCCGCAAACGAACGGATAAGAACATGAACGAATTGAACCACCTGCTGCTTCGACGGGCCGTCGAATCCGCGCTGGCCGAGGACGTCGGCCCCGGCGACCTCACCACCATTTCCACCGTTTCCCCTCAGCAACGCGGACGGGGAATCTTCGTCGCCAAGCAGCCCGGAATCCTCTGCGGGATCCCGGCGATGACCGAGGTTTTCAAGACCCTCGATCGGGACCTGGATGTTTCCCCGATCCGCCGGGACGGCGAGCGTCTCGAACCCGGAGACGCCCTGGCGGAAGTGAAGGGCCGCGCCCGGAGCATCCTCACCGGCGAACGCCTGGCCCTCAACTTTCTGCAGCGGCTTTCGGGGATCGCCACCCTGACCGCTAAGATGGCGGCGGCCGTCGGCGGCACCGGCGCCCGGATCGTCGATACCCGTAAAACCACCCCCGGTTTGCGGTTTCTGGAGAAATACGCCGTCAGGACGGGGGGGGGCCACAATCATCGATTCTCCCTGGCGGATGCGGTCCTGATCAAGGACAACCATATCGTCGCGGCGGGAGGGATCGGGGAAGCGGTCAAAAAAGCCCGAGAGATTATCCCTCATACCATGACCGTCGAAGTCGAGGCCGAAACCGAGGAGCAGGTCCGGGAAGCGCTGGACGCGGGAGCGGACATCATCATGCTCGACAACATGAACCCGGAAACGATGCGGCGGATGGTGGTCTTGATCGCGGGAAGGGCGCTGGTCGAGGCTTCCGGGAACATCTCCGAGGGGACCGTTCGAGCGGCGGCCGAAAGCGGAGTCGATGTCGTTTCGATCGGGGCCCTGACCCACTCCGCGCCGGCGCTGGATATCAGCCTGGACCTGGAAATACTGGAGTAGGCGAGGATGGAACGGCCCCCGGAAAAGACCGCGGACACCGCGCCCGGAACCGTCGATCCCCCGCCGGAGCCGAAATCTCCGGAGGTGGAGCGCCTGCGCATCGCCCCCTTTCCCCGCTCGCATAAAATCTACCTCGGAGGCTCCCGACCCGATATCCGGGTCCCCACGAGGGAGATCCGGCTGGGAGAGACCGTCTACGGCGCGGACGGAGAACCCGCGCGGCGCAAGGAGAAGAACCCGCCGATTCTGGTTTACGACACCTCCGGCCCCCACACGGACCCGAAAATCGAAGCGGACCCGGCCCGGGGCCTGCCTCTCCTCCGGAAGCCGTGGATCGAGGAGCGCGACGATACCGAGGAAGATCCGGGGGCGGCGCGCTCCGCCGAAACCGGTTTCGGCCGGCGCCCCCTCCGCGGCCGATCCAGCCGGAACATCACCCAACTGGACTGGGCCCGTCGGGGAGTCGTCACCCCGGAAATGGAGTTCGTCGCCATCCGCGAAAACCAGGGGATGCGGAAGTCCGGAAGGGACCGTCCAACGGCCGGGAGCGGTTCCGCCATCCCCCGGGAAATCACGCCGGAATTCGTGCGGGACGAGATCGCCCGGGGCCGGGCCA
>DAOSXE010000063.1:0-2578 GCA_035380285.1 bacterium
AGGCCGAGGTCACGCCCCGGACCAGCCATTTCCCGTTGGAAGGCCGGAAGACCGCTACTTCCCAGGTCCCGTCCCCGTTGTAGTCGGAGGGGACGACCTCGTCGCTGGAGGCCCCGAACCAGGTTTTGGTCAGGCCTCTTATCAACCATAAGCCGGAAGAAGGCCTGAATACGGCGATGTCGCTGGTCCCGTCCCCGTTGTAGTCGCCCGTAATCGCCCCGGAGGGTAATGGAGTGGGCGCGAGAGTAGCGGACGGCGTTGGGGTGGGGGTAGGCGAAGGTGTCGGCGTGGGAGTAAGCGACGGTGTCGGCGTGGAGGTAACCGACGGTGTAGCTGTCGGGGTAAGCGACGGTGTCGGCGTGGGGGTGACCGACGGTGTCGGCGTGGGGGTAACCGATGGTGGCGGCATAGGGGTAGTCGTCGGGGTAATCGATGGGGTTGGAGAGCAGGCGGGAGTCGTCGTGGGCGTCACGGTTGGAGTCGGGGTCACCGATGGGGTTGGGGTGACGGTCGGGGTTTTGTAACCTTCCGGTGTCGGCGTCAGCGTCGGCGTGGTGTAATAGCTCAAGAACTCGATCCGGCTCACAAAGCCGTCTTCCCCGCCCCCGCGGGCAGCCTGGAAGGAGTCGGCGGTCGGAAAATTGTTCGATGATGTCCGGCCGACCGCGTAAACCTTGTCGTCGGCGCTCAGGGCGACGCTATAACCGAAATCGTCGCCGCTCCCGCCCAGGTAGGTGGAGAACTCCAGCTGGGAGCCGTCGGCGGAAAAACGGGAGAGGGTGGAGTCGTAACCCCCGGGCCGGGAGGGAAGCATGGCTCTGGCGACGGGAAAGTTGGTCGAGACGGTAATACCGGTCACCCAGGCGTTCCCGTCCGGGTCCGCGGCGATTCCCTGGCCGTAATCCCAGTCCCATCCTCCCAGGTAGGTCGAGTAGACGAGGGATTGCCCGTCGGTGGCGAAACGGGTGACGAAATAATCCGGCTCCCCCATAATCGACGACTGGTAGGGGTTGACTGTGGGGAAGTCGTTCGACTGGGTGATGCCGCAGAGATAGACGCTCTCATCGGCGCCGATGGCGATCCCGACGGCCTGGTCGATATCTTCCGCTCCCCCAAGGAAGGTGGAAAAGACCAGGGCTGTGCCGGAAGGGTCGAACTTGGTGAGAACGGCGTCCCAGTTCCCGGCGTTGGCCGGTTGGTAGGCGTTCAGGGTCGGGTAGTCGACGGAGGTGGTGGCCCCGGAGAGGTAGGCCTGGCCGGAGGAATCCACCGCCACCCCGGGGTAGTCGTGGCCGGAGCCGCTGCCCCCCAGATAGGTGGAGTAGCTCAGGGATGATCCCTCGGGCGAGAGCTTGCTCAGGGTGAAGTTGTAGCCGCTGGAATTGGCGTTGGCGGCCTGGAAGGCATTGACGGTCGGGAAGTCGGTTGACCAGGACCTGCCCGCGACGTAGGCGGAGCCGGAACCGTCAACGGCCACGTCGTAGCCGTAGTCAACAAATGATCCCCCGAGATAGGTGGAGTAGACCAGGGCGGAACCGGCGGCGGAGAGCTTGGAGACAAACAAATCGGTCCAGTATCCGTTCCGGGAAGACTGGAAGGGGTTGACGATCGGGAAGGTATTGGAGTCGGTATAGCCGCAGATATAGGCTTGGCTGTCTTCATCGACGGCTATGCCCATACCGAGGCTGTCGCCGCCGCTCCCCCCCAGGTAGGTGGAGTAGATCAGGGAAGAACCGTCGGGGGCGAACCGAGCGACGAAGGCATCCTGACTGGCGCGTATGTTCGCTTGGTAGGCCGCCGCGGTGGGGAAATCGACGGAGGAGGTCCAGCCGACCACGTAGGCACCACCGTCGCTGCCGACGGCGATGTCCATGGCGGTGTCGTTGGCCGACCCGCCCAGATAGGTCGAGTAGTCGAAATCCCAGCGCTCGATGTAATTGACCGGCGTCGGGGTGGGGACCTGGGGCGCCGCGCTGCGTACCGCAGCGAGCGACGATGCCAGGGCGATCAAGGTAACGCCGATCCGGAAAGATGCCTTCGTCTCTGTTCCGGCTCTCACAGCTTCCTCCCTAGATAACTGAATGCAGGCACATTAACCGTCAGATTGGCCAATAAAGGCGTCCCGAGTGGTGCTGTCCCATTCACTGTAGCCTTTCCAGGGTTCGTCCGATCAGCGACTTTATATACGCATGAACTGAACCGGCGGACCCTAGCGTAGCCGCCCGGGGTCGAGTCTCAAGTCGTCTGAGAAAAGCGTTCGAACAGGCGCATTACCACTTCCTTGTTGTTTCGGGATGGTAGCAGTTGAGCGAGGCCGGGTCAATCGGGAGGGAAGCATAAAGCATGGAGCATCTATGCTTGCGAGTGCAGCGAAGAAATCTTTTTATAGGGTACTACCCATGAGATCGCTCCGTCGCCCGGGTTCCTCGCAATGACCTCAACTATCCCGTGCCCTGAGCTCTCCCGAAAACCATTCCCTATCTGTGTAAACCTGCCTGCGGCAGGCAGGTCTGTGGAATCCCTTCCTGCCCGAGCCCCGAACCCCTCTTGCACCTGATTACTCTGATTAACTCTGATG
>DAOSXE010000063.1:2678-5828 GCA_035380285.1 bacterium
GGGGAAGGATTGGGAAATAACCATGAAGGGCATGAAGTTCATGAAGGGGGGGGGAAGCAGAGTGCCGGGCCCTATGCCCCATGCTTCTCTTCCCGAGCCCCGAACCCCTCTTGCACCTGATTACTCTGATTAACTCTGATGGGGGAAGGATTGGGAAATAACCATGAAGGGCATGAAGTTCATGAAGGGGGGGGGAGCAGAGTGCCGGGCCCTATGCCCCATGCTTCTCTTCCCGAGCCCCGAACCCTCTCTTTTCCCCTTCGCGAGATGGCTTCCGGAAGCGAAATGGTGTACCCTCGTCCCGGAAATTTCAGCGCACAACGGAGGTGTGTATGCGCGCAAGGTTCAGGCTGTTGTTACGGTTCGTCCCGGCGTTGCTGCTCTTCCCCGGCGCCCGGGCCGGCGGCGCCGACCCCGCGTACTCCTATCCGACCCGTTTCCTGGGAGTCTGCTACTCCCCCACTCATTACGGCCAGGCCGACAACAGCAACCCCCAGACCACCCTGGACGCATTCGCCAAGGATTTTCCCCTCGTGGCCCGGAAAGGATTTCAGGTCGTGCGCTCCTACTGGCTGAGCAGCCAGGCCCATTACCTCAATTTCATCGGGGAAGCCTTCCGGAACAACCTCAAGGTCATCGTCGAAGTCCCCGTGAATCCGGCGGCGGCCAATAACCAGCAGATGATCGCGCAGTTCGGGGACGTCCTGGCCCTGATCAAGAACACCCCGGAGGCCCGGAAAGGCCAGGTCATGGCCAAAGCCGTTTTCGACAATTACGCCTACACCAACGTCGACTACGTAACCCCCTCCATGTTCCGGGAGACGGTGATCCTGGCCCTGGCCGGCAACGAGAATATCCCCGCCGACCCTCACGATTCCAACTCGCTGGTCTCCCTGAAAAATTCCATCCAGGACCGTTTGACCGGAAACGGGTTCGGTGCCGTCGCCGTTTCCTACTGCCTGCAGGCCGACGTCTGGGCCGGGGACCCCTCGCAGTACCCGAACCGGCGGGCGCTGCTGGAATCCCTGGCCGACGGAGTACCTTTTCTCATGACCTGCTACCCCTTCGAATGGGGAATGCCGATCGGGCAATCGGTCTCGGGGGGGGCGCATTCCCTGCAGACCTACATCGACCAGGTGACCGGGCACTATCCGGCCCTGGTGGGGAGGCATCCGGTCATGTTCGGCGAGACCGGCTGGGCCTCCGACGGTACCGCCGCCGGGAGTTCGCCGGCCACCCTCGCCAACGAATCCGCCTACCTCTCCAAGGTCTATACCTGGATGAGCGGCCGAACCAACGCGGTCCGCGGACTGCTGTGCTTCGAGGCCTTCGACGAATCCACGAAAACCGGCCCCGAATACGAACGGCACTTCGGGCTCTGGACGGGAGGAACCCCCCGCCGGAACGGCGCCTGGAAACAAGGCCTCCCGTCCCCCCCTTCCCTGGCCTACTGCGGCGCGGCCGGATTCCAGGCCAATGCCCCGGCGGCGGCGCCGGCGGGAGCGGATACGCTGGAACTGGCCGGGACCTGGCTGCCGGAAGGAGACCCGATTTTGAACGAGCAAGGCCTGGCGGTGCGCTTCGAGGGCAGGGAGTTTTTCCTTCCTCCGGACAAGTTTTTCGGCGGCGAGGGCGCATACGCGTACGACGACGGCGAAATCGAGTTTCGGCTGACCCCCAACCGCGTCTGGCGGTTCCGGGCCCGGGCGGACCTGGAGAACGTCGATACCCGCGACGGGCTGGAGACGGCCCTGGCTTTCGGGGAAACCGTCCTGAGTTTCGCGGCCGCGCCCCGGGAAAATTCGGTGTGCCGGTACCGGGCCGGCGTTCAGGGGTGCTCCGCCCTGGAGACGGGGGGAACCCCCCTACCGCTTTTCCAGGTTCTCCGCGCCGACCTCCTCTACGCCTCATCCCGGGACCTGACCCGGGGAGACGTGCAGTTCCGTTTCCGGCTACCTCCCGGGGCCGGGTTCGATCCGGACCGGGACGAAGCGGCGTTTTCCCTGGACGATCACCGCCGCGAGCTGGCCCCCGGGACACTGCTCCGGAAAAAGACGGTCTTCTACTGCCAGGGGACCGACCGGGATTCGGGCGGGGCCTTCTTCCTCGCCCTGGACTTCGGTCGCGGCCGGGGCCGGATACGGTTTTCCCAACCCGGGGTCTGGAAGCTGTTCTCGCCCCACGACGGCATCGACTTCTTCCTCGAACTGGGCCAATTCCGGGGAGGAGTCCGTTTCGACCCGGTTCAGCGGTTCAACTGCCGATTTCAATCCGCCGAACCGCGGTGACGCCGGCGCCGGCGGGAGGGCTACAATGAAGTTTATCACCATCATTCACAGACGGCTCCGGGAAGGAAAAACGTTCGACGACTACCGCAAGGCCTGGTTTCACGCCACCGGCTTCGGGGCCCCGACCACCATGTACACCGTCGTCAACGCCTTCGACCCACAGGAGATCATCTCGGTGGCGGTGGGAGGCGGGGACGGCGGCGACTTCGAGCGGATGAAGACAAGGATGGAAGCCGTACTTGCCATCGACGTCCGGGAGCGCAATGCCAGTCCTCTCGACGATATCGTCGAAGACACCATCATCCGGCATTTCGGCCTGGTCATCGCCGAAGACGATTTTTCCCCGGCCGGGCCCCTCGCCTACGTTCCCCCCGCCGTCGACGGCGAAGTCAGCGACTACGGAAAATTTGTGCAAATGTCCGCCGAACTGGCCCGGCTTATTCAGGCAGCCGCGAAAAAACGCGACGACCTGACGCGCCGACGCCGGGGGGACACAGGAAATGAATCGCCATGAATAGCCCGAAGGAGGGGAAATAGGGCTCGGGGCTCAGGGAAATTTTGCACCTGTGAAAAGCATAGGGCATAGAGCAAAGAGATTGCTTCGTCGCTGAAGCTCCTCGCAATGACATATAATTCTCCGAACCCGGACCCCGAACCCTAAACCCCAAAGGGTCCGGGGCGGAGGTGGTTTTCTCTATGCACTCTGCTCTCTGCCCCCCTCCCCCTCAGGGGTTGGTGACGGGGAGATCGGTGGTAGCGCCGTAGTAGGGGGCGCTCACCCCCCGGATCAGCCACTTTCCCGAGGCCGAGCGGAAGACGGCGAAGTCCCAGGTCCCGTCCCCGTCGTAGTCCGCCGGCTGCA
>DAOSXE010000064.1 GCA_035380285.1 bacterium
CCGAGGGCCGGAAGAGGGCGATGTCGGAGGTCCCGTCGCCGTTATAGTCGCCCACTACCGCTGGGACGGGGGTGGACCCGGGCGGCGTCGGGGTCTTCACCGGAATCAGGGTCGGTTCCGGAGTCGGGGTCTTCACCGGAAGCAGGGTCGGCTCCGGAGTCGGGGTCTTCACCGGAATCAGGGTCGGCTCCGGAGTCGGGGTCGGGGCCGGAGTCCCGGTGGGAGACGGGGTCACGGGGGCGAAGACGGTCAGGAAAGCGTCGGTGCCTCCCCCCCGGAAGACCCCCTGGTATGGGTTGCGGGTGGGGAAATCCGAGGAAGACGTAAATCCGGTCAAAATCAAACGTCCGGACTCCCGGGCGATACCGTAACCGGAATCGTTCATCTGCCCCCCCAGGTAGGTGGAGAAAACCGGGGTCCCGGAGGAGTCGAAGGATGCGGCGAAAGCGTCGGAGTTGAAGAAGCTGCGCGCGGGATAGACCGGGGCCACGGTGGGGAAATCGGCCGAGTAGGTGGTTCCGGTGATGGATGCCTCGAAACCCTCCAGGGCTATCCCGGAACCAGAGTCGCTGTCGGTCCCTCCGAAGTAGGTGGAGAAACTCAAATTCAGGCCGGTGTCGAAGCGGCAGACGAAGGCGTCGTAGGTGCCTCCGGCGAAAGCCGGCTGGAAGGCTGCTTCGGTGGGAAAATCGGTGGAGGCGGTGAAGCCGGTTATCCAGGCGGAGTCCGCGCCCACCGCCAGGCTGGTGTCATACTCGGACAGGCTCCCGCCGAGGTAGGTGGAGAACCCGAGCGCCCGGTCGGTGTCGAAGCGGCAGAGGAAAGCGTCGCGCTCGCCGGCGTGGGCCCCCTGGACGGGGCTGACCGTGGGGAAATCCAGGGAAAATGTGCTGCCCGCCACCCAGATCTCGCCGCCGGTCACGCCGACATCGTAGCCGTAATCGTTCGATTGTCCCCCGAGGTAGGTGGAGAACTGGAGGGCCCCGTCGGAGCCGAAGGAGCTGACGAAGACATCGTAGGACCCACCGGCAAAACCGGCCTGGAAGGGCTCGACGGTGGGGAAATCGAGAGAACTGGTGGACCCTGCCACCACCAACTCGCCCAACTCCCAGGCGGCCGCGTTGCCGTAGTCCGTCCCTGTGCCCCCCAGGTAGGTGGAAACGGTGAGTCCCCCCGAGCTGTCCAGGAGACAGACGAAGGCGTCGAAGCCACCGGCCCTGCCCGCCTGGTAAGGGTTAATGGTGGGGAAATCATCGGAGTTCGTCATGCCGGCGAGGTAGATTCCCCCGAGGCGGAACCCGACGGCGTCGGCTTCATCGTTGGCGAGGCCACCCAGGTAGGTGGAGAAGGCCAGGTCCCCGGAAGAGTCGAACCAGGAAACGAAAGCATCGGTGCCACCCCCCGCATAAGACGGCTGGAAGGCGGAGGAGGTGGGGAAAGAGGTGGAACTGGTGTCTCCCGCCACCACCATCTCCCCTCCCGCCGCGGCGACGCTGCGGCCATGGTCAAGGTCATTACCGCCCAGGTAGGTGGAGTAATCCAATTTCATCCCCCCGGCCCCGGCGCCTCCGGCCAGTGACAGGGATAAGACGAACAGAGCCGCCGACCAAACCATTGTTCCCATTTTCACGATTCACCTCTCCGGGCGCCGAACCCGGCTTATGGGCTGACAAGCCCGCGCCAAAGAAAAAGCGGCTCCCTCGCGGAAGCCGCTTTGCGCTTGCTCTCTTACCTTAACCACGGCCCACCCTTTCCGGGCAGCATAACGATGCCCTACCTTCCCGGTCTCGCTTCAAGCGGTAGGATTATTACGCTTTTTGCCTGGATAGTCAACCCATATTGGGCAAGCATTATTCGGGGGACCCCGTACGCACCCCCGAATCCGGCTCGGGGCTCCGGAATCCGGCGACTATCCGGTAACTTGAGCCCGTGGGGTTAATCCCTGCAACGGCTCTTCATCGTCGGCTCCCGTACTACCTGGTCACCGGAATGTCGGTCCCTCCCCCGAAGTATGTCCGGGTCACGCCCCGGATCGCCCACAGGCCGGAGGTTGACCGGAATACCCCCACATAGTCCTTCCCATCCCCCCTGTAACCTCCCGGAACGGGGTTGTCGGACGAGCCGCCGAAATAGACCCGGGTCACCCCACGGACCGCCCACAGGCCGGCTGTCGTCCGGTAGATACCGGGGGTCCACGTCCCGTCGCCGGAATAGTCACCCGGGACGGGGTTGTCGGACGAGCCCCCGAAGTAGACCCGGGTTACCCCGCGAATCGCCCACAAGCCTGCCGTCGGCCGGTAGATGCCGGGGGTCCACGTCCCGTCACCGGAGTAAACCCCCGGAACGGGGTCGTCGGAGGAACCGCCGAAGTAAGCCCGGGTGAATCCCCGGATCACCCACAGCCCGGTCGAGGCACGGTGGATGCCGGGGGTCCACGTCCCGTCGCCGGAGTAATCGCCTGGGACAGGGTTATCGGAGGAACCCCCGAAATAGACCCGGGTCACCCCACGGATCGCCCACATGCCGGTAGAGTTCCTGAATATCCCGGCGTCGGTCGTCCCATCCCCGTTATAGTCACCCGGGACGGGGTTGTCGGACGAGCCTCCGAAGTAGACCCGGGTTACTCCCCGAATCGCCCACATGCCGGTAGAACTCCGAAAAACCCCGATATCGCTGGTACCGTCGCCGTCGTAATCGGTATGCCAGCTCCTCCTCCCCGCTTGCCAGGGAAGGTTGTACACGACGCCCGTGGTGGCCGCCCAGACCCCGCCGGAATTGGAGGCGTCGATGGCCCAGACCGGTTCCGAAAGCGAGGTCTGCATCCACCAGGTGGCCCCGTCGTAGGAAAAGACACCGCCCGTTTGGGGCAAACTGGTGGATTCCTGGAAAGTCGTCCCCAGCCAGACGTGGTGCGACTGCGGGCTCCAGCTTACGAACGGATCCCCATGCCGGGGAATTTCGGTGAGGCCCATCCAGGATCCCGAGCTGAACTCAAACACCCGAGCCACGTTGACGGTCTCGACGCCGATCATCGTCCAGCCGGTGAAGGCGCAGTAGGGCATCCCCCCCGGAGATACGCAGACCCTCGGCGTGGAGCCGGAAAAAAAGGTGGTGTGAAGCGTCCAGCCGCTCCCGTCGTAATGGGACAGACACGGATGGTAGCCCGGGTTGTCGGCCCCCGCCAACCAGATGTCGGAAGGACCGGTCCCGGCGACGGAACTGAAATACCCGATCCCCGAGTCCGTGAACGCCCCCCAGCTGGCACCGTCATCGGAAGACGTGTAAACCCCACCCCAGGAGGCCGCCCAGACGTCGTAGCCGCCCGCGCCGTTGGCGGTGGCCCAGAGGGGGGCGGAAAATTCCCAGGGGGCCACACGAAGATTGATGTCCCACCAGTTCGCGGAGCGTTGCCCCCCATCGGCCTCACTGATTGCGCCCGAGCGCCGTAGGACGATGGGAAGGTATATGGAGGTGGGAACCGAGGATTTGGTCCCACCGGCCGGGGGGTAGCCGAAACCGGAGAAGCAGGCGCGATCGTCGGCGGGGGCGGCGGCCCCGTAAAACCCGAAGTCGGTCCATCCGGCCAGGGTGGTGACGCAGGTCCACGCCGAACCGTCGAAGCGGTAGACACTGTTGCTCTGGCCCGCCCAAGCCGTGCCGTCGGGCGCCACGGCCAGGGCCTCGATGCTCGCGTCGCCGAGGACGGTGGAGAGAGCCCACTCCTGGGCCGAGGCCGGTATCGTCGCCAGGGCCATGATCGCCGCCGCTGCCGGGATATTCTTCATTATCACCTGTCCGCTCCTCCCCTTTCCGGTTTTCGATCAGACAATGGACGCACCCGCCGAAAATGGGTTTGTACCCGACTCCTCGATGGCGACCCCACGAAAGGCGCTCGGAGTGGATAGCATTTCCCGATTCCCCGGCCTTATCGATCCTGGGGCGTCGGCGCCGCGTTCCGCCGTTATTGCCCGGCGACGACTATCTCTTGCCCTTCGTCTTCCGGCGCGGCGACATGGACCACGGTTTCGCCGACCTTGATCTCACTCCCCACCTTCAAAGTCTGGTTCTGGGCCATCCCGGCCTCGACCGTGACCGTGAAATTCCCGCCGTACTGGTCGATGAGCGCCACATCGACGGGCGAAGACGAATCGTTTTTCAAAATAACGTTCACCGCCCCATTCGCCTGGGCGGACACGGTGCTGCAAAGCACTAAAGCAAGGAGAGCCGCCGCCGTGATCGCCATTTCGAATCCCGCGTTCCTGTTTCTCATGCCAATGCCTCCTTCTCTGGTCTCTCGGTTCAGTTTCGAGGGGATCGCTCCCTCGTTGAGTATACCGAGCCACCGGCCGGTCCCCGGCGGCGAATTTAAAAAGACGGCTTCGCGCGGGAAGCCGCCATAGAGACAGCCTGTGTTCGATCGTTACCCGGCCGCTTTGCCGCCATTGAGCCGGCTGCTCTGCCCGGGAGAAAAAAACGCCCGGCCTGGATCGCAATCCAGAACCGGGCGCGTCATCCCGAAGAGATCATCCCCCCAACAGAGCATGAAATCCTCCCTGTTTCGCGAGGAAGCTTATTCCCCGGCCGGCCATACGGTCAAGGCAATTCCCCCTTATGTTCCCGACGGGATCCGTTCGCCGGCTCGTCCTTACATCTCTCTCCCCCAGGGTGAATCTATCCTTGCCCCGCCCTCCCCCGCGGCTATAATGCACGGTGTCCGCCGAAGTAGCTCAGTTGGTAGAGCAGCTCACTCGTAAAGAAATTCAGGTGGTTTTCCTAACCCCCGATACCCCAGGCCGTTTTGACATATCCCCTTGTCGGACAAGCCAATTATATCGACGGTTTTGTACCGGTGAGTACCCCTGATTACCCCTGAGTACCGATAATTTTGGTGACTATTTGGTGACTGGGACCAGGGGGACTCATCCCCTAAAGATGAGTCGCCATGAGCCCGAGTTCTTCCCCGGAAGGCCTCCCCTCTTGGCATTGCTTCAGGGATTCGTGACGGGCAGGTCGGTGGAAGCGCCGTAGTAGGGGGCGGTCACGCCCCGGATCAGCCACTTCCCCGAGGCGGAGCGGAAGACGGCGAAGTCCCAGGTCCCGTCCCCGTCGTAGTCCCCCGGCTGGACCGTGTCCGAGGAGTTCCCGAAGTAGGCGGTGGGGCCGCCCCGGACCAACCACTTCCCGTTGGAGGGGCGGAAGACCGCGACATCGGTGGCTCCGTCGCCGGTGTAGTCCCCGGGGACGACGGTGTCGGTGGCGAACCCGTAGTAGGCCGAGGTCAGGCCCCGGATGAGCCACTTCCCGTTGGACGGCCGGAAAACGGCTATGTCCGTGGTCCCGTCCCCGCCGTAGTCGGCCGGGACCAGGACGTCGCTGGAGA
>DAOSXE010000065.1 GCA_035380285.1 bacterium
AGCCAGGGGCGCGGCTTGGTCCGCACCCTGGTTGGAATAAATCGTGAGGCCGCCGTAGACGTTGTTGGTGTTGATGATGTGGATGGCCCCTCCTTCGTCCGAATCGATGTTGGAGTCGGAGTTGGAACCCTGGCTGACCATGATGGCGTTGGCGGCCCCGGCCGAGCCGGCGCCCACCGTGGCCTGGATGGCTTTCCCCACCCCGGCTTGATAAGCGTAGACGGCGATTCCGGTGGCTTCGGTGAAGGCTTGCTCGGCCCGGATCGCGTAGCCGCTGCTCATGAGCGGGGAGTTGACGTAGGCGGCGATCAGGCTTCCCGTGGTCAGGGTGGTGGAAGTAACCCAGACCCCGTGTTGGGTGGTGGCTTGGGTGGTGGCGGTGAGAATGCGCCCGTTGTCGTGGCGGTAAAGCTGGATCATGGAGCCGTCCGCTCCCGTACCCAGTCCCGTTCCTTCCACGCGCAACGCCGGGGCGGGACCGTCGGAATTGATGCGCACCAGCTCGTCGGCGGCGATGGCGTCGGTGCCGATAATCACCGTGCCGGTGTGGTAGATGGGATCGGCCGCGGTCGAACCGGAGATGAAGATCCAGTCGTCGTCGCCGCCGCCTCCGCCGCTGCCGCTCATTTCGATCCAGTCCGTACCGTTGTAGTATTTCATGGTGTTGTCGGACGAATCGAAGGCGATATAGCCGGCCGAGGGCGTCCCCGGAAGGGCTCCGGGGGTGAAGAAAACCGTGTCGATCTCGGGCTGGACCAGGGTCTTGTTGAGAACGGTCTGGGTATCGGTCAACCCGACGAAGGCGGAGTTCGGACTTTCCAGGCCGTCGAGCAGATCGGCGTTGACGGCATAGGGAACGCTGACGATCTGTTGGTCGGGAGAGAGGGTTTCGTAGTTGATACCGTCGGTGGAAAAGGCGACCCGCAGATACATGTCTTCCAGGTGGGTGAAGACGTCGTCGGTCAGGGGATCTTCCGTATTGCCCCCGATAAGAATATTGAAGATACCCTCGACGGCGCTGACCGAAGCGAACGAAGACCAATAGGTGGTGGCCATGTCTTCGTTGCCGATGGTGAGAGCGAACCAGGTATTTCCGGAATAACCGACGTCCCCCACCTCCACCCGGCCTTGGAAATTGATGACCGGGTCATCCATGGGATGCGGGGACTCGGCGGGGGAGCGGGGGGGGATCGCGATGACTGAAATTAACAATGCCAGACCCAACCCAGCCAGTTTCCATGAGTTCATGGTGTTCGCCCCTTATCGTAATTCTCGGTAACAGTTGATAGATCTCTTCCCTGGATAGAATCCTACCTTCTTTAAATATAACGGGGAGGACGCAAAAGCTTCAATGTAAAATCGATAAATCTTCTTGGTTATTTCGCCAGGGAAACGACGTCTTTTCTCCGAGGACCGCGCCTCCGAGGCGCCGGCGCGTTCCCCGGCGGAACGGGGCGAGCGGTCGCGGCGCCGGGTGAAAATCCGACCCCGGCGGCGGCGGATGATTCCGAGGGAAAACGTCAGTATGTTTCCCGCCGATTTTATTGTCCATAATTTAACTTAAATTTACCTTATCGGTCGGCGCGGGGATCCTCTTTTCCCGGATAAAGCTTTTCGCCTTTTTCCCTAACCGAGAAATTTGTTTCGTTTTCCATAATTCGCATTATCAAAGTCAGTATCGGTTAAGATCGTATAATTTATTATATGTGTTTTGGCTTGAGGCTAGAGGGTCGGCTTCGGCTCGGAGTCCCAGTTCCATCCCTGCCCCGGTTCCCGCCGGCGGTTATTTTAGCGTTGCCGAAAACCCTGCGCCGGTATATTCTTTGATTATGACTGGCAACGGTCGCCCGGCGGATACGGAACGGTTTCCCCAAGGATTGATCCTGGTCGTCGAAGACGACCCCGCCGGCATTCGTCTTTACCGCAAGATCCTGGCGAATTACCCCGAAGCCGTTTTTTTCGGCGACGGCTCGGAGGCCGCGAGGTTCATCGAAACCGCCGGGCTGATCAGCTTGGCGTTTGTCGATTTCATTCTCCCCGGAGAATCGGGCCTGGAGTTGGTGGCCGAACTCAACCGCCGTTTTCCCCAAGCCGAGGTCTTCATGATCACCGGGTTGGACGACATCCAAACGGCGGTCAAGGCGGTGAAGGCCGGAGCCGCCAATTACCTGCTCAAACCGTTTCGCGTCTCGGAGATGCGGACCATCGTCGAACGCAACCGCCGCCGCGAACAGATGCGGCTGGAAAACCTCGACTTGCAGCGCTTGCTGGAAGCGAAAGACCGGGAGCCCGTCCTGGTCGGGCGCAGCCACGGGATCAGGAAAGTCCGGGAAATGGCTCTTTCGGTCGCGCCGCTGGACGCCACCGTGCTCATCCTGGGCGAAACCGGAACCGGGAAAGACCTGCTCGCCCGCTTCATCCACGCCCACAGCGAACGGGCGCGGAGCGGCTTCGTGATCGCCGACCTTTCCGCCCTCAACGAACGCCTGATCGAAAGCGACCTCTTCGGACACGAGAAAGGAGCGTTTACGGGTGCGCACGAGCGCCGGGTGGGAAAATTCGAACGGGCTTCGGGCGGCACCATATTCCTCAATGAAATCGGCAACCTCAGTCTGGGCGCCCAACAAAAACTGCTGCGGGTCCTGGAAGACCGGAAGATGGAACGGGTAGGGGGCGACGTCACCATTTCGGTGGACATCCGGATCGTCGCCGCCACCAGCACCGATCTGGAAGGAGACACCGCCCGGGGGACGTTCCGACCGGATTTGCTCTACCGGCTCAACGTCTTTACCATCACCATTCCCCCCCTGCGGGAACGCCGCGAAGACATCCCCCTCTTGATCGACTATTTCCTCAAACTCCATTGCGCCCGCTACGGGCGGCCTCGACTTGCTCCTCCCCCCGCGGCGATCGAGCGGCTCCTGGACTACCCCTGGCCCGGCAACGTCAGGGAACTCAAGCACGCCCTGGAGCGGGCCGTGATCGCCGGCGATTTCAACCGGCTCTTCCTGGACGCCGGATCCGGGCCCCACCGGAAAACGTCAGCCGGAAAAAGCTTGGCTGAAATCGAGCGGGAAAGGATCGAATCGGTTCTGCAACTGACTTCCGGTAACCTGGCCCGGGCCGCGCGCGAACTGGGAATCTCCCGCAGCACCTTGTACGGCAAGCTCAAAAAATACGGGATCGAGGCCCGGCGCCCCCGCGGTCAGTAATGGCAGCGGCGGACGGCGGGGATATCCCCCTCTTGCCCCAACTCCTGGACAGTCCTCCCCCCGCAGAGGAAACGGATAAAGACCCGGCCGCGGCCGGGGCGCCAGATGGCAAGATCGTCGGCGCCGGTGCCGTCGTAATCGCCGGTCAGGGGAACGTCTCCGGCGGCTTCCACCCCCCATTCCACCCGGGAAAAGCCGCAAACCAGCCATAACCCCGACTTCTCCCCGCGCGGGCGCCAAACGGTGCGGTCGAGGGCTCCGTCCCCGTCGCCGTCCAGGGGAACGGGAATATCGTCGGGCCCTCCCCATTTGACCGTGGGCAAGCCCTCGACGATCCATTCGCCGGTGGAAGGACGCCATACCGCCGGACGGGCGCGCCCTTCCCCGGTGTAGTCGCCCGGGACCGGAATGTCCCCTTCCTCCCCCAACTCCACTTCCCAGACGGTTTCCGGGCCGGCTTCCCGCCGGTGCTCCCGCCCGGCGAAACAGAGGATCCTCCACACTCCTTCCTCCGGACTCCAGGTGGCGAAATCGGTCACCGAATCCCCGTTGTAGTCGGCGGGAACCGGAAACTCGCCCTCGCCCCCCCAAGCCACTTCCTCCTCGAACCCCCAGACCCGCCAGCCTCCTTCCCGGTAAAAAGCCGGTTCGGCGACGCCGTCGCCGTCGTAATCGCCCGTAGCCGGAATATCGCCCAGTTCCCCTCCCCAGACCAAACTCGAACAAACCCCCGCGATATCCCATTCTCCGTTCCCGGGACGATAGACGGCGGGGTCGCTGAGACCGTCGCCGTCGTAATCGTCGTGGGCGATCACCAGGAAAGGAGCGCCTAAAGGATCGGGGAGGGCGCGGTCCGTCCCGGCCAGTTCCCAGTCGCTGACGTCGAAATCCTCCACCAAGCTCAGCGAGCACGGGAACACTTCGGATTCACCGTAATACGTGGCCAGGCGGGCGTCGGAGCGGTTGTAGACCCGGACGTAGAGCCCCCCTTTTCCGCCGTCGACCGGATCCCCGACTTCGTAGACGAACCGTCCCGTCTTTTCCCCTCCCCAGGCCATGCCCGCCCCGATGGCGGTGGCCACGCAGACGTAATCGTCCCCCGTGACCGCGCCGCCCGGAGCTATCGGATCGGCCGTCCCGTCCGGTCCGGTGGAGATGATCTGAACCAGGTCGCCGGGGAAGCCGTCCCACATGGGATCGTCCGGATTCGTCCCTTCCAACACCCGGCCCGATTCGTC
This sequence comes from bacterium, assembly GCA_035380285.1. Classification (NCBI taxonomy): domain Bacteria; species bacterium. Next base: position 4,451 of record DAOSXE010000065.1, read on the forward strand.
ATAAAGAGGCAGCCCGGCAAAAATTACGAAATCGGCGGCGGCCGGAGACGACCCGGGAACGAAACCGAGCGCGACCGCGATCGTTACCGCTATTCGCGTTAACGCCGGTTTATCGGTCATGTCGCACCTCCCAATCGTTATCGACATCGGCTGTTTCGCAAACAGCGTGCCAAACGGCGCCGGGGGCGGGAGGTTGCCCCAACACTTTGGACCGCAAACCATAACGTCTTCATGTCCGATCGGCCGATTTCGACCGGACCGATCCGAAGTGTTCGAATTTCGTCGCCGCGTGGTGTCGGATTTCGAACACTCCGACGGGGAAGGGGAAACACGGCGCCGGGGGCGCCCGATAACGCGGAAACGAAGGCGGCACCTTCGCGGTTACACGGATCGGGCGGTTGTAGTATACTCCCGCCGGGAGTAGGTTAGTTTAATAAGGAGTTCGATCCATGCTCGTCCTGGAA
>DAOSXE010000066.1 GCA_035380285.1 bacterium
CGAGGAGGCTCCAGTTGGGGTTGCGCAGGGCCTGGGCCACGCAGGGGGGGAGCTTGTCCAGGTCCAGCCCCAGGTAGGTTTCGGCCCAGCGGCTCCGGGGGTACTGGGGCACGGCATCGAAATCGCGGTGGAAGGAGAAGAGGGAGGAGCGCCGGTAATCGTCGATCAGGCGTTCCCACCCCGCGGACGCGTCGGGGATAACGCCCGAGCAGCCGCGGGCGTACTCGGCGGCTGCGGCCAGGCGGCGGCGGATACGGTAGAGATCGCGGATCTCCAGGTCGCCCCGGGGGACGGTGGCGTAGACGGGCATCGACTCCGCCAGGGCGGCTCCGACCCTGCCGATATAGACCTTGTGTTTCTGGTGGGTGGAGAACGTGGTCCTGATATCGCGCATGTACAACGGATCGGCGTATTGCGTGATGTCCATGCTCATTCCCTCGCGTCCGCGCTTCGACCGGGATACCGCCGTGTCGGAGACGGTGACGGGAATGGGGGTGAGGCCCCGCGTGCGGAAGATGACCGCCTGGCTGAGGAATTCATGGAGCCGACCCATGCCGCTGTACCCCAGGCCCGCCCGGAGGGGGAGCCGCCGCAGCCGCTTGGCGTCGTCGTGGCGGCGCTGTGAGTATTTGGCCGCCAGTTCCGGCTCCAGGAACCCGATCCGCTCCAGTTTCCGGTGAACCGGGGAGGAGAAGGGGATGAAAGAGAGGAAATGATATCCGGAGGAAGTCGTGTCGTTGATATGCCCGATTCCGTAGCGCCGGAGGAGGGACCGGATGGCCTGGTAGCTCGGTTCCATCAGTTCGAAATATTCGACCTGCCTGCGGTACAGACCCCGCCAGGTGTCGAGGTTGAAATATTCGACGTCCCAGACCGCCAGGGTTCCCTTCCTGTCCCAGACCGAACGGAAAAGATCGAGTCCTTCCTCCATCAGCTGTTCGAACCCGGCTCGGTCGGCCGCCAGCTTGATCGGTCGCCGGAATCCCCGTCGGACCAGGGGCTCGCCGAAGCCGACCGTGTATTCGCAGGTGAAGGGGTCGCCTCCGCAGAACTCGAAGATCCGCTCCCGCACGTCGGCCGAACGGTAGTAGGCTTCGACCGCCGCCGCCTGCCGGGGGGAGAGGGTTCGTTCCCGGACGGTCATGGCCGCTCTGGGGGGGAGGCCGGGACGGGGACGGTCCCGTCCCAGCGGTAATCTCCCAGGCTGTAACCGCAGAACGGCTGGGGGCAGTAGCCTTTTTCCTGGTGGGAGACGCAGTTGTGGTCGATCTGCCCGTCGATGCCGGCGGCGATCAATCCGGCGAACACCCGGACGTAGAACGCGGAGCGGGATTGGGCGTCGTAATGTTTCCACTGGTCCGGAGGCCATCCCGGCCCTTCCGTCCATCGGGAATAGATCAGCCCGGCGATATGTTGGGGGTGCCATCCCCGGGCGAGCAGGCTTCTGGTCAGGGCCTGGAGGGTGGTGGGCTTGAGCAGAAGATCGTTCGGTTGTTCCAGGGGGATGCGAAGGCACGGGGGAAGCTCGCGGTAGTTCATGGCGCCGTAGGTGCGGGGCCATTCCCGGGGCGGATGCTGGGCCGTGTCGTCGAACCAGCGGTGAAACCGGTAGAGGGGCGAAGCCAGGTAGTCCGCGATCACCTTCCGCATATCCGCCGAGTAGTTCGGGATCAGGCAGTTCACTCCTCCGGCGTACTCGGCCGCGTGGCGGAAATGGCGCCGGAGGGCCAGGGTTTCTTCCAGGGAGAGATGTTTGCGGGGAACGGCGATCTGGATCGGAGTCCCGTCGGCGATGGCGTCGCCCACCTTCCAGCGCTGGATCTTATGTTTCTGATGGGTGGAGAACGCGCAGCGGATGTCGCGCATGAAGACCGGGTCTCCGAAACAGGAAAGGTCGAAGGAGATCGCTTCCCGTTCCTTCGGCCCCTTGCCGACGGCGACGTCCGTGATGACCAGCGGCAGGTCGGTCGCCTCGGCGGCCCGGCGCATGATCGTATGGGTGAGGAACTCCATCACCCGGCCCATCCCGTCGAAGCCCTTCCCGTAGCGCTCCGACACGCGGCGGTGGCGCTTGGAAAGGGAACCCCGGTATTTCTCCCGGAGGGTGGGGCAGACGACGCCGATGTCCTCCAGCTGCAGGGCGGCCTCGGTCCCCGACTGGATCTGGAAGGAGAAGTGGTAGCCCTGGCCGGTCATCAGGACCAGGGGTTTGATGCCGTAGTCGAGGTAGACGTCCAGGATGGCGCGGTAGACCGGTTCCAGGCGCTTGAAGGTCCCGACCTGGTCGTAGTAGATCTCGCCGGGGTGGTCGAGGTTGAAGTATTCGACGTCGAGCACTCCCAGTAGATGGTTCCGGTCCCAGATGGAACGGAAGATATCCAGCCCCCGGTCGAGAATGGAGGCGAACCCCTGGGGCGGGGTGGAGACGTAGGGTTCGGGGGCCGGCGTTCCCAGCAGCGCCTCGCCGTATCCGACCAGGTATTCCGCGGTGAAGAGCGCGGGTTCGCGGGCGGAACCGCCGCAGTATTCGGCGATCCGTTCCCTGACCGCCGGGTCCCGATAGTATTCGGAAGGGGTAAGCATGGAAGTTCTCCTCCGGGTTCGAGCCGTCGCTGTGGAGCGGGAAGGAATTATCGGCGAGGATCAGTCCGGGCGCAACCGGAATCGGCGCCCGAGGATAAGGGGGGAGAACCCGCGGGTATAGAGCCAGATTTCGCCGTCCGCTCTGATCCTGAAAGTCAGGGTGCCGTCTCGGTCCGTCCTCGCTACCCGGGTTCCGGCCGCTTCCAGGCGCCGGATCGTTTCCGGATCCGGCGCTCCCCAGGAATTGGCGCCGGTCGAGACCGCCGCCCAGCGGGGAGCGACGGCGGCCAGGAAGCGGGCCGAGGAGGAGTCGGCGGCTCCGTGGTGGCCGACCTTGAGCAGGTCGGCGCCCAGGACCGCGCCCTCGGCGAGCAGCTTCTCCTCCCCTTTCCGGTTGAGATCGCCGGTCAAGAGGACCGTCCGCCCGGCATGTTCCAGCCGGATGACCGCGGAATCGGCGTTGACTTCGCCGACTCCTCCGACGCCGACGACGGCCGCCGTTCCCCCGTTCCAGCCGGGAAGAGGCCCCGGCCGGAGGACCGAGTATCCGGGATGGCTCCGGAAAATCTCGAGGTATTCCCTCCACATCTCCGGGGAGAGCCCCGGGGGAGGGGGCCGACCGTTGTCGAAGACGCGCCGGGGTCGGAACTCCGCGGCCGCCCGCGCCGCTCCTCCCATGTGGTCGGGGTGAGGGTGGGTGATCAGGATGGCGTCGAGCCGGTCGACGCCCCGCTCCCGAAGCGCGGCCTCCACTTCCCCGTACCGTTCGGGGTAGCCGGTGTCGATGAGCCAGTCGCCCGCCGCCGCGCTCCTGAGCAGGAGCGCATCCCCGTAGCCGACGTCGATGACGACGATCTCCAGTTCTCCGGGGCCCGGGGGGCCGGGGAGGGCCGTCCGCACCGCCCAGGCCGCCAGGAAGAATGCGCCGGGGAGGGTCATGCCCCCCGTTTCCGGGGATCGGCCGCCCTTACCAGCAGAACGCCCCAGGCGCTTCCGCAGGAGTTGAAGACGACGTCCCGGAAATCTCCGACGCGGTCGGGAAGGTAAAACTGGACCAGCTCGTCCGCCGCGCCCAGGAAAACCCCGAAAAGGACGGGGACGGCGATCCATTCCACCGGGTTCGCCGGCCGGCTCAGTCCGGCGTAGGCCAGCCATCCCACCAGGGCGTATTCCAGCAGATGGATGCGTTCCTCGGGATAAGCCGGGACCAGGAGGGCGACGGCCGCCCCCGCGGCCAGGACGGCCAGGAAAACCGAGGCCCGCTTCGCCGGCATCCGCCAGGGCCGGATCCAAAGCAGGAACGCGCCCGCCGCCGCCGCCACGGCCGCGGCCATCCCCGCCGTCATCGCCGCCGCGCCCGCCGCCGCGCGGACGGCGTTGATCGGCCGCCGGGTGAACGCCCCCGAGATCAGGATGAAGGCGCAGAGCGCCCCCAGCAGGAGAAGACGTTTTTTCAGCAGCCCCGGAGGGGGCATGTACCGGCTGCGGGACACGGTATCCGCCTCCTTGGTGCCGGCGGGCGTCCGTCGCCGCCGCCGATAGTATTTTGACACAATCGGGCCGGGCGGTAAAATCGTAACCGGCCCCGGGAGACGGCGCCCCGGGAGGGAAATCCGCGGGAAGGAGGAGAAAAGACATGAGAAACGGCGCCCGCCGCGCATGGCAGGATTCGCCCGCCGGTCTGGCGGTCTTGGGATTGGAGATGCTGCTGGTCTGTTTCGGAGCCACCGTCCTGGTCCCGCTGCTGACCGGTATCGATGTTTCGGTCGTGCTTTTTTCCGCCGGCGTGGCCACCGTCTTCTTCCATTTTCTCACCGGTTACCGCAGCGCCAACGGCTCCGTCCCCATTTTTCTGGGTTCTTCGTTCGCGTATCTTCCCGCCATTCTGGGAGCCAAGGCGCTGGGGTTCCCGTGGCCTTCCATCTTCTTCGGCCTGGCCTGCGCCGGGATCGGCAAGATCGTTTTTTCCCGGGTAATCA
>DAOSXE010000067.1 GCA_035380285.1 bacterium
AAGAAGGACGGAGAAAAGATGGGATCGCTGTTCCCTTACGCCAACGTTGTCGCGGGAGCGCTCATAGTCGTCGTCGGGGTCTGCTTTCATTGGCTCGGCCAGCTGGTTTCGGTGGTGAACTGGGGCCTGGCCACGCGCCTGGGCCTGCAGGAGAAGGCGCTGCCGCCGGAGTACAAGGTCTACGAACACGCGCTCGCGGTCGCGGACGTGGCGCTGGGATGGATCTACGGCGTCGCCGCGGTCGGCCTCTTCCTCGACGCCGGCTGGGGCTACAAGCTGGCGTGGATTCCGGGTTCCATCCTGCTCTACCACGCCGTCGGCGCCTGGGTCTGGGAGGCCAACCGCCGGGCCGCCGGGCACCGGCTGATGAGCGACTCCCTGAGAATCGGATGGTGCTTTGCCAACGCGGTTGCGGGCGTTTTCGTCCTGGCGGTGGCGTGGGCCGGAAAGACCGGCTGATCCAGCGTCATGAACGGGAAATCGTCGAAAATTGCGATGATAACCATCCTCGCCGGGTTGTTGGTCTGCGCGTATCCCGTCTTCGTTTTAGGGTATACGTGGATTCATGTCGCCCGGGCGAAGTTACCCGGAGGCCGGGGCGGCCCCTTGGACGCGTACCGTCACACGTTGGCGAGCGCCGTCGTCGCCTATACGACCGATAAACGCGCCGTGGACTGGGTGAGCAGGATCATGGAACGAGGAGGGAGCGGTTCGAACGAGATGGATAGGCGCAATAACGGGATCGGCGCGTCGATCGGGTTGCGGGCCAGAACCTTTTCCGAGATCGAGCCGGCGGTGCTGGAAGCGATTCAAGGCGGCGCCGAGAATGCCACGTCGCCGGATCGGATCACCTGGTTGAGTCGCGACCATTGGCACGACCGCTTGTTTTGGTAACGCTTTCGAAACCGCTATCGGGAGGCGTTCGGGACGAGATGAGGCGGCCGTCACGGGAACCGGGGAGACCCCGGAGAGGATAGAGCGATGCGCGACTTGAAACGATCGATGCCCCCGGAGCACGCCGAATTCCTGGAACGGGCCTTGCGGGTGTTGCGGGCCGACGAGCGCATTGTCGGCGTGAGCATCGGCGGTTCCTTCGTCACGGGACGTCTCGATCGATGGAGCGATCTCGATCTGGTGCTGGCTGTCGACCCGTCGCGGGTCGAGGAAGTCATGGCCGACCGGCCGCGGATCGCGGCCCGGTTGGGGAACCTGGCGGGGGCGTTTACGGGGGAGCATGTGGGGGAGCCGCGGCTGCTCATTTGTCTGTATGCCGATCCCGTCTTACACGTCGATCTCAAGTTCGTCAGTCTTGACGACGTCGGCCGGCGTGTGGAAGACCCCGCGGTGCTGTGGGAACGAGACGGGCGGGTAACCGCCGTGTTGCGGACTCGGGAGGCGGTCTATCCCTTGCCGGATCTGCAGTGGATAGAGGCCCGCTTCTGGATCTGGGTGCATTATGTCGGCGCAAAAATCGGTCGCGGGGAGACGTTCAAAGTTCTGGACGGATTGACCTTCCTCCGGGGGCGGGTGCTTGGCCCCCTGGCCTTGATGGAGGCCGGTGTCCAGCCGGCCGGAGTACGGAAGATCGAAACGTCGGCGCCGTCCCGCGCCCGGAAACTCATGAAGACGCTTCCGCGGTCGTACGATGCGCCGGGATTCCTCGCCGCTCTCCATGCCGCCGTCGATCTCTATCGTGACCTGCGCGAGGCCTTGCGGCCGGAAGGCTTTCGGGAACATACTCCGGCGGAGGAGGTCGCGTTGAACTATCTGGCCGATCTCGAAAAGCATATGCCTGCCGCCTCGCCGCATGATACCCGAACGTGATCGCCCGTCCGCCGGCGTCGGCATCCGCGGCTCGACTCCGGCGTTCGGCAACGGAACGAGGGTAGGATGACGGAGAAATTGTTTTCGTACGGAACCCTCCGACAGGAGAACGTCCAAATCGGCACGTTCGGCAGAAAGTTGAAAGGTTCCCGGGACACGCTGGCCGGATACGTTCTCGCCCGGATACGCATCGAGGATTCCGATGTCGTGGGGAGAAGCGGAACGGATGTTCATCCGATAATCAAATACACCGGGAAGCGGGGCGACCGGGTCGAGGGAATCATTTTCGAGATTACCGAAGAAGAACTTGAGAAAGCGGACGAATACGAAGTCGAAGCTTACTCGAGGGTCAAGGCCGCGTTCGAATCGGGGGTGCAAGCGTGGGTCTACGTGGATGCTTCGTCTTTCCCATGAGGCCTCCCCGCGGGCTTGTCCGCGGCCCGGCGATAACTCTCACCGGAACTGAAGAGCAATGGCCCGCGAGACCGGATACTTTCCGCTGAGCCTGGAGGAACTCCGGGCCGTCGGGGGCTGGGCCGCGGACTGCGCCGAGCGGGCGCTGGCGGTCCTGCTGCGGATGCCCTCCCGCGCGGCGGGCAGGAGCCGGCTGGAGGCGCTCCTCTACGAGCTGGACGCGGGCCTCCGCGCCCGGGGAATGGATTAACCACAGAGTTACCGAGGGCACAGAGAGTTTGGGGAGGGGTGAAGTCGGGATGAAGATGACGCCGGCCAGACAATGGAAGCCCTCTCCTGTTCCCAAATCTGCGTAATCTTAGTTTCACCATGAAGGACATGAAGTTCATGAAGAAGGGGAAAAAGGGGAGAGCTGGGGAAGTTTTACGCCCTGCGCTCTGCCCCATGTCCCCCTGGGGACCGCGGAGCCTGAATCCTGAACCCCAAACCCTGAACCCTGAACCCGCTCTTTCCCTATGCCCCATGCTCTTTGCTTTTTTCACCATGAAGGACATGAAGTTAATGAAGGGGGGAAAGGAAGGGTTCAGGAAGGGAGGGGGTCCACAGACCTGCCTGCCGGCAGGCAGGTTTACACAGATAGGGAAAGGTTTTTAGGGGAGCATAGGGCACGGGATATTTAAGATCATTGCGAGGAGTCCAGCGTCTCGCGGGACGACGAAGCAACCTTACGAGTAGTTCCCTAAATCTGCGAAATTTCTGTTTTGAAATCTGTGACATCTGTGGACCTCTCTTTAATCTGCGTAATCTTAGTTCCTGAATTCTTCCCCCATCAGAGTTAATCAGAATAATCAGGTGCAAAGTTCTCCAGGGGCCGAACGATCGTCGCCGGGAATCGGATTGAGTTGCTCCCGTCGGACGGTATAGCATCGATTCGACGGGTTCTTCGTCTTTGTGCCTGGAGAAGTTGTTCCGATAAAAAAGGAGGGAAAGATGAATCCGGAAGTACAACAAAAGATAATCGAGCTTTTGAAAGTCCCCCAGTTGTCGAACTTGGCGACCGTGACTTTGGACGGCAAACCGTGGACCCGTTACGTTATGATAAATTCGGATAATGAATTCAATCTGCGCTCGGCCGTTTGCATTAATTCGAGAAAAGTCAAACAAATAGAGAATAATCCGGAGGTTCATGTAACCTTCGGCATCAACGACCCGGCGGATTTGAGCAAACCCTATGTGCAGATACAGGGCAAGGCGAGAATAACGACGGATCGAAAAGAAAAAAACGATTATTGGTTCGACATGCTTTCGGCTGTTTTCTCGGGTCCGGATGACCCCAATTATTCCGTGTTGGTGATCGAACCCTATCGCGCCGAATTCATGAATCCGGGATCGATGTCTCCCGAAATATGGGAAAAGGAATTTCGTTAGAAGCGTCACACGCCGATTTGCCGTCACGAACAAATTGATCGAGCGACCGCCGTCCGGGTGTCGCTCGGCTCGGCCGTTGGGCCGTGATCGAATCGACACACACCCATAAAGAGGTTCCCCGAAGTGGACATTCCACGAATCTTCACTATCACCGAAAGCGCTCACCGTATCCATAACCCGTTCTCGCTCGAAAAGCTTGCCGCTCTCGGGGCGGCGCTGCGTCTGGAAGCGGGGTCCCGAGTGCTCGACCTCGGCAGCGGTTCGGGGGAGATGCTCTGCACTTGGGCACGCGATTACGGCGTCATAGGCACCGGCGTCGACATGAGCCGGTTGTTCACCGAGCAAGCGAAACTCCGCGCCAAAGAACTCGGCGTCGCCGATCGAGTCAAGTTCATCCATGGCGATGCCGCCGGTTACGTCTCCGACGAGAAGGCCGATGTGGCAGCCTGTGTCGGTGCCACTTGGATCGCCGGAGGAGTCGTCGGTACTATCGAGCTTCTGGCACGGAGCCTGCGCACCGGAGGGATCATCCTCATCGGCGAGCCCTATTGGCGGCAGTTACCGCCGACGGAAGATGTTGCCA
>DAOSXE010000068.1 GCA_035380285.1 bacterium
GACCCCGTGGACCGGGGGGTAGAGGGAGGTGAAGATGGACATGTGGGAGGGGGCGGTGGTGGGGGCGGGGGCGACGGCGTCGGCGAAGAGCACGGATTCGGCGGCGAACCGGTCGAGGGCGGGGCTGGTGGGCCGTTCGTAGCCGTAGCACCCCAGGTGATCGGCCCTCAGGGTGTCGACGGAGACGAGCACCACCGGCGCCGGAGCCTCCCGCCCGCAGCCGGCCGCGGACACCGCGGCCGCCGCCAGGAGCCAGCGCGCCGCCCTCACTGGACGTACCCCAGAGCGCGCAGCTGCCGCACCCGCTCGGGGGAGAGCGCGGCCCCCCGCTCCGATCCGCCCGCCACCAGCTTCTGGCGCCAGGCGCGGTTCTCCTCCACGATCTCCCGGGCGCGGCGGCGCAGATCGGCGGCGAGCTCCGGCTTTTCCGGGGCCAGGTTCCGGCGTTCCCCGACGTCGCCGGCGCCGAAGAGCCACTCCGGGGTGCGCCCCCGGGACTGGCTGGAGTAGGTGTAGCCGCCGCGGGAGAAACGGACCGAGTGCAGGGAGCCGGAGAAGCTGACGGGGCTCCCCTCGAACCCGCCGTCGCCTCGGACCAGGGGCAGGAGGGAGCGTCCCTGGACCTGGGGAAGCTCGTCCTTCAGGCCCAGCCAGTCGGCGACGGTGGGGAAGATGTCGAACGACTCCACCGGCCGCTCCACGCTGTGCCCGGCGAACCGCCCCCCGGGGAACTTGACGATCAGGGGCACGTGGAGGGTTTCGCGGAAGAGGTGGGAGTGCAGGATCCCCCCGTGCTCGAGAAACTCCTCCCCGTGGTCCGCGACCAGGACGACGAGGGCGTCGTCGTAGATCCCCTCTTCCCGGAGGAGGTCGACGATCCTCCCGAAGACGGCGTCGGCGAAGAGCACGCCCCCGTCGTAGAGGGCGAGGTACTGGCGCAGGTGCGCGGGGTTTCCGGGGTCGGCCTTCCCGAAGAACTGGGCGCGGACCCCGGAGAATTTCACGGAGAAATCGAGGTCCTCCGCGCGCCGCGGCAGCCCCGCCACGGGGTCGCCGAGGAATTTCTGCCGGTACTCGTCGGGCCCCTTGACGTAGGGGTCGTGGCAGAGGTAGTGGTGGAGGAAGAGGAAGAGGGGCCGGCCTTCCCGGCGGCTCTCCCCGATCCGGTCCCGGAGGGCCTCCTCGATCGGGGCCAGGCTCTCCAGAGTGGGCCGGTAGCGGCCGCCGTCGTTTTCCCAGAAGAGGAAGTCGTCGCCGTAGTAGTCGAACCCCCGATCGAACCCGAGTTCGCCGGCGACCTGGCCGCCGCCGGTCAGCCCCACGGTCAGGTAGCCGCGGTCGTGGAGGAACCGGGGGAGGGTGACGAGGGCGTCGTCGAGGGCCGCCGGCTCGCGGTCCTTCCGCTCGTAGTTGACGACGCGGTGGACCGGAGGATAGAGGGAGGTGAAGATGGACATGTGGGAGGGGGCGGTCAGGGGGGCCTGGGCGATGGTTTCGGCGAAGCGGACCGCTTCCCCGGCGAAGGCGTCGATGCGGGGGCTGGTGGCGCGTTCGGCGCCGTAGCATCCGAGCCGGTCGGCCCTGAGGGTGTCGATGGAAAAGAGCACGATCGGCGGCCGGGCCGAGGGACCCGGTTCCCCGGGGCCGGCCCCGCCGCCGCACCCGGCCAGGACCGCGGCCAGGAGGCCGGGACCGGAGCGGAACCGGAAAAACTGTCGGCGAAAGCTGTTCATGCGCGCTGGGCTCGGGCGAGTATAGCACAAACCGGTCGCGCCGCCGAGGGCGCCGCGGGGGAGGGGGCCCGGCCCCCGGCGTCGCCGCCGGGGGCCGGGCCGGGGGGTCAACGGGTGACGGGGACGTCGCCCGGGCGCCCGAAGTAGGCCGCTCCCAGGCCCCGGATGTGCCAGGAGGAACGGTACTTGCGGTAGACGGCCGGGAGGTCGGTCCCGGTTCCGGTGTAGTCGGCGGGAACCGGAACGTCGCCCGTTTGTCCGTAGAAGAACCGGGTCAGGCCCCGGATGAGCCAAGTCCCGGACGCGGGCCGGAAGACGGCGGGGAGGTCGGCCCCGCCCGCGAAGGCGGCGTAGGCCGGAATGTCCCCGCTGCGGCCGAAGTAGAAGCGGCTGATCCCCTCGAGAGCCCAGAGGCCGTTGGCGGCGCGCCAGACGGCGACGTCGGCGGTTCCGTCCCCGTCGTAGTCGGCGGGAACGGGCCGGTCGCCGGCGGCGCCGAAGTAGGCCTTGCCCAGGTTCCGGAGGATCCAGGTCCCGGCGGAGGGCCGGAAGACGGCCCCGTCGACGCTGCCGTCGCCGTCGTAGTCGGCGGGGACGGGCACGTCGGCGGCGCCCCCGAAGTAGAACCTGGTCGTCAAGCGGACCGACCAGAACCCGGACGCGGGCCGGAAGACGCCGCCCAGGTCGGTTCCGCTCCCGTCCCAGTCCCCCGGGACCGGGACGTCCCCGGCCTGTCCGAAGTAGCCCGAGCCTTCGCCCATGACCGCCCAGAGGCCGGTCCCGGGCCGGAAGACGGCGATCTCGTCGGTGCCGTCGCCGTTGTAGTCGCCGGAGCGGAAGACCGGCTGGGCCGGGGTGGGGCCGGGGGCGGGGAAGTCGCCGCAGGTGACCCCCTCGTAGTCGCTGCCGTAGCTGAGCTGGTGGGGGTTGCAGACGTAGTAGACGTCGGTCCCCGGAGCCCACTGGAGGTTCCAGAGGCGGTTGTTGACCTCGGGGACGTTCTTGTTCCCGGTCACGCCCCAGAGCTCCCCGTCGCAGCCGAAGCCGAGGCCTTCCATGTCCTGAACCCGGACGCCGATGATGGGGCAGTAGATCGCCCCCACCACCGTCTGCTGGCCGGAGACGGGGTCGATGACGGCGATGAGGTCGCCCTTGCCCCGCTCGTTGACCACCGCGTAGAGGGTGAGGTCGGAAGCGAAGGCGATGTCGTCGATGTCGCGGTGCTCGGGTTCGGCCTGGACGACCAGGTAGTCGTCTCCGGCAAAGGCCCCGTAGATGGGGAGCCCGGTGGCGGTGTCCACCTGGATGAGGAGGTCGTAGCTGTCCCGGCGGACGCTGGCCCAGACGGTCCCGGTCTCGGGGTTGGCGGTGAGCCCGTCCACGTCCTCGATCTCGATCGTCCCCAGGGCGCCGTGGACCGTTCCCAGGGGGACGGGGTAGGAGGTGAAGATCCCCGAGACCAGGTCGAAGGTGCCCAGGTAGTTGTAGTTGACCCCGTAGAGGGTGTCGTCGGAGTGGTCGTAGATGATGGCCTCCACACCGGCCGTCCCGGTGGTGGAGCCGAGGGGCTGCTCCAGGGTGGCGGGGTCGAAGTCGAAGGTGTCGACGGCGGAGAGGAGGTTCTTATACAAGCCGTCGGGGCCGTTCTGGGCGATGACGTAGCAGCGGCAGGCGGGAGTGGCGGTGACGGCGGGGGAGGGCGTGGCCGCGGGGGAGGGAGTCGCGGTCGGG
>DAOSXE010000069.1 GCA_035380285.1 bacterium
CGAGGTGGGGGCCTCTATGCTCCATGCTCTATGCCCTATGCTTTTCACAGGTGCAAAAATCTCCAGAGGGCGTGGTGGGGGCTTCTATGCTCTATGCTCTATGCCCTATGCTTCTCACAGGTGCAAAAATCTCCAGGGGCCGCGGCGGGGGGCTGCTGCCCCCTCGCATTCACTCCTTCACGACGGGCGATTTCGGTTCTATAATTCAGTGGAACGCCAGTAACGCTGACCGGCTGCCGGAATGTCAAGGCGGATCGGGGAGGAGGTCGTAATGAAGAAGTCTTTCCTTTACGCACTCATCTGGATGCTCGCCGGCGCGGCGGTCGCGGTTGGGGCCGATCCGGAACCCGGAGTGGACCCGGCGTCCCCACCGGCCGAGGCTCCCGTTCCCGGGGTGCTCCGCGTCAAGGTCCTCTCCGACCTGGGCAAGCCGGTTGCAAACGCCCGGGCGACGGTTTACGCAACGCGGGACGCCCGGGGAGAACAACTGTCGCCGTGCGGCGGCGGGTTCGAGGCGATCGAACTCGAACCGGTCTCGGGCACGGAGTTCGAGAAGGCCCTGGCGCCCAACGTCTACCGGGTGGAGGTTTCCGCCCCGGGCCGGGTCGGGCGGGTGGAGAAGGAAGTCGAGCTGAAGCCCGGGGAAACCCGGGAACTGGAGGTCGAACTGGAGCCCGGGGATCGGATCCCCGGCCGGGTGGAGGTCGAAGCGGGCGTCCCCCTGGAGGGGGCCAGGGTTTCCTACAGTGCGACCGGGATGGATTCCGCGCCCTACCTCTATTCCGTGGAGCGGGCGGCCGTCACCGACGCGGACGGACGCTTCGAACTGAGCGGCATGCCGGCGGGGGTGTACCTGGTATCGGCCTCCGCGGACGGCTATATCAAGAACAGCCGGCTGGAGACGCCCACCGGGACGGACAACCTCCGAATCGTTCTCCGACAAGGGAGCGTCATCAAAGGGCGGTTGGCGGGGGATCTCGAAGGGCTGCCCTTGGCCGTTTCCCTGTCGTTCAAAAACGGCCGCAGCTCCACCAGCCGCGATGTCGTCCTCGGGCCCGAAAGTACGTTCACGGTTTCGGACCTGGAGAAAGGGAACTACAACGTCCGGGTCAAGGAAAAGGAATACGTTTCCGACTGGGCCGTCGACGTTCCGGCCGTCGCCCCGGAGGAAGCCCGACCCATCGTTTTGACCGTCCGGCGGGGGGCCTCCGTTTCCGGCCGGGTGCTGGACGCGGTGACGAAAATACCCTTGTCCGGGACGATGGTGTATCTCTCTCCCGTCTCGGGCGCGGGAGAGGAAATCGATATGACCGGGGAGGGCGGGGAATACGAGTTCCAGGGGGTGGCGGCGGGTGATTATCGGCTGAAGGTCCGCAGCTGGTACGATTCCTTCGGAGCCGAACGGGAACAGGAAGGGAAAGAGATCGGCCTGGCGTCCGGGGAGGAGTTGGACGGGGTCACCCTGGAAGTCGCGTCCGGCCGCTGGGCTACCCTGAAGGGCCTGACGGTGGACGAAGCCGGCCGCCCGGTGGCCGGGGCGGAGATCGATGTCTATTGCCGTCCGGCGGGGCAGAAAGGTTTCCACTCCAATTTCAGATACGACCCCGTCTCCGACGAAACCGGCGCTTTCGCCGTCGAGATATTCGTTCCGGCCGAAGCCGAGATCAAGCTGATAGCCGAGAAGGACGGGTACGCCGACAGCCCCGAGGAACCGGTCGCCCTGGGGGCGGACCGGACCGTCGCCGAAGGGATCGTCCTGCAGCTGAACTCGGGGAAGGATCTGACCGTGGAGGTGGAGGACGAGGAAGGGCGAGCGCTGGTCGGGGCCGTGGTCACCCTCGAACCCGACTGGTCGTCCCGTTCCGGGCGGATCTTCCGCTATTCCAGCCAGAAGAAACTTTCCGACAGCCGGGGCCGCTGCTTCTTCCGGCACCTGGCTCCGGGCGAGTTCGTTGTCCGGGCGGCCAAGGACGGGTACGGTCCGGCCGCGGAAGAGTTCACGATCCCGGCCGGCGGGGAAGCCGAGCGCGCCACGGTCGTCCTCGCCCCCGGCCGGGATCTGCGGGTAACGGTCAAAAATACCCGGGGAAAGGCCGTGGAGGGGGCCAAAATCTACTTCCAGGACACCACCCCCGGTTCGCCGCGCGCCTCCTTCCCGTCCCGCGGGGAGGGCCGGACGGATTCCCGGGGAGTGGTCGTCCTGAGCGATCTCCCCGCCCGTTCCGGCCGGCTTATGGTCGAGGCCGAGGGCTATACCCGTCCCAGAGGCCAAGCCGTCGCGGACGACCAGGTCGAAGTCGAAGTGGTTTTGAACGACGCCGGCTCCCTCAGCGGGCGTTTCCTGTCGGCCGCCGGACAGCCGATGTCCGACGTCCGCATCCGTACCCGGAAACGGAAGAAGGGACCCTTCGATTTCGAAACGAACATCGGGTTGGGGATGCATAAGTTCGAGCTGGGGGACGGCACGTTCCGCTTCACGGGGATCGCTCCCGGGGAATACGACGTCACCGTCATCTCCCCCGGCATGGCGGTCGCGACGATCTCCGGAGTTACGGTGGCCCCGGGCCGGGAAACCGATCTGGGCGAGATCGAGCTTCGCCCCGAGGGGACCATCGCCGGATCGGTGGCCGACCGCTCGACCGGGGACCCCCTGGAAAAGTTCTCGGTGCAGGTGAAGGGTTGGAGGATAGCGGACAGCTTCAGCCAATTGGACCGCGCCGCCGGCGGAGTTTATACCGTGAAGGGGCTGGACGCGGGAGACTACACCCTGATCGTGAGCGCTTCCGAGTACCGGCGGAAAGAGATTACCGGGATCATGCTCTCCGCCGGGGAGCACAAGGAACTGCCCCGGGTCGAACTGGAACCCCTGACCCCGGAAGAGCAAGCCGAGCGCGATCGGCAGCGCCACGTCCTTCCCTCGCTGGGGGTGAGGATCGGGGAGACGGGCGTGGAGGATCGGCCGGGCCTGATGCCCATCGCGGAAGTACTGCCCGGTTCTACGGCGGAAGCCGGGGGGCTGAGGGCCGGCGACGCGATCAAAAAAGTCAACGGGAAATCCCTGGAAGACGATCTCGGCGGTTTCCTGACAGGGTTGATGAGTCCGCCGGGAACCAGGTTGAAGCTGACGGTGGTCCGCGCGGGCACGGGGGAGGAAGAGGAGATCGAGGTCGAACTGGGAGAGTGGGACCTCGAGGAGTACATCAGGAAGATGACGGAATGATCGGGGGGAAACCCTGAACCCCGAACCCTCTTTTCCCTCTGCTCCATGCTCTATGCCCTCTGCTTTCCCTACCAGGAAGGGGAGAGGGATAGCCACAAAAGGCACAAGAGGCACAAGGGGATTTTGACGGTTTGATGACGGGCTGAAAATGCCCAGC
>DAOSXE010000070.1 GCA_035380285.1 bacterium
CCTTCGCCGACGCCCTCTCCCACCACGACCCCCACCCCCAGCGCTTCCCCCACCACCTCGCCCACCCCCGGCGCCGGTGACGTGGTCATCAACGAAATCCTGGCCGACGTCCCCATGGACGCCGCCGGCGACGCCAACGGCGACGGGGTCCGGCTCTCCTGGCAGGACGAGTTCATCGAATTCATCAACCGCTCGAACCTCCCCGTCGACGTCGGCGGCTGGTATATCCGGGATTCGAAGCGCCAGACCTTCGTCTTTCCTTCCCCCTCCGTCATCCCGGGAGAGGGCGTCTTCGTGGTCTTCGGCGGAGGCACCCCCACCGGCGAATTCGGAGGAGCGACGGTCTTCACCGTCGGCACCGAGTACGGCCTCTACCTCAGCAACGAGGGGGACAGCATCACCCTCTACGACGGCGAAGGGACGGTCCGGACCGCCGTTTCCTTCGGAGTCGAATGGAGCCTGGACCAGTCCCTGAACCGCTGGCCGGAAGAAACCGGCGACTTCGCCCCCCACGCCTCCATCCCGGAAGCGGAGGGGAGGCTCTTCTCCCCGGGAACGAGGCTGAGCGGCAGCCCCTTCGAACCTTTCCCCACGCCCACCTCCACCTCGGTTCCCTCCCCCTCCCCGACTCCTTCGGCCGTCCCCACCGCGGTTCCCGCCACCCCGGTCCCGAGCCCGACCTGCGGGCCCGCCCCGGATATCCCCTGGTACTTTCCGGCCGGGGCCGATTTCGACGGCGACGGCTCCACCGACCTCGGGGTCTTCCGCCCGGACTCCGGGCGCTGGCTGATCCGGGGTTCGACCCGAGTCTGGTTCGGCACCGGGGGCGACGTCCCCGCTCCGGGCGATTTCGACGGCGACGGGTCGTCCGACCTGGCCGTTTTCCGGCCCGGCCCCGGCCTCTGGCTGGTCCGGGGGGTGACCCGGGTCTACTTCGGCAAGGAAGGAGACCTGCCGGTTCCCAGCGATTTCGACGGCGACGGGACCCGGGAATTCACGGTCTTCCGTCCCTCCAGCGGCTCCTGGTTCACCCGGGGAATAACCAAGATCTACTTCGGCCGCGAGGGGGACTTCCCCGTCCCCGCCGATTACAACGGGGGGAGCGGAGACGCCATCGCCCTCTTTCGCCCGGCGACGGGCCTGTGGCTGGTCCGGGGGGCCACCCGGTTCTTCTTCGGTAACGGCGACGATATCCCCCGCCCCGCCGACTACGACGGCGACGGCGGCGCCGACCCCGCCGTCTTCCGGCCCTGCCGGGGATTGTGGCTGGTGCGGGGGACCACCCGGTTCTTCCTGGGCTCCTGCCTCGACCAGCCCGCGCCCGGCGCCTATGCCGGCGGCGGCGACGTTCCGGCCGTGTTCCGAGAAAGCTCGGGGCTCTGGGTCGTCCCCGGAGTGACCCGTGCCTACCACGGCAAGACCGGCGACCTCCCCCTCAGCCGTTGACGGCCGGAAGGGCGTTCAGTCCCGGATTTCGACGTCGGTGTCGGTGACCAGGACCGCCCGGCGGGCGGGACGGCCGGGAGCGGAGACCTCCACCAGCTGGGCCCGGGTCCGGACCCGGTCGCCGGTGCGCAGTTCGCCCCGCATCGCCCCGTGGTAGATGATCAGCTCCATGTTCTCCAGCGCTTCCCCGGTGTCGGGACGGCGCACGCCCTCCAGGCCCAGGATGGCGGGAAGATAGTAGCCGTGAAAATCGTCGGCCACGGTTCCCTCGATCGAAACCCCGTCTTCCAGCAGGGACATCCGGCAATCGAAGAGCGGGGCCTGGCGGGCCGGGTCGGCGTAGCGGAAAAAGGGGCAGATCAGGGTCCCGGCGTAGTGGAAGCGGACCGGCCACTCCTTGCCCAGTTCCACCACCCGGGCCTGGGGATGGCCGGCCTTGTACTTGCGGATGGCGGCGCCGATCCGGTAGATCTCCTCGGGGTCGGCCACGATCACCAGATCGACGTCGTCCTCCACCCTGCCGTAGGCCAGGGACCCGCTGACCCCGGCCCGGTCGGGGTCGTAGTCGAGCAGTTCGCAGGTCTGGACCACGGCGGAGTCGATCCAGGGATAGTCCTCGCGGAGGAGGCGCAGGGAGCGGACCCCGTCGAAATAGCCCCGGAAATCGCTCAGGGGAAACTTGACGAAGGTGCGGGCATAGGGAGGCTTTTCCCCCTGGATTTCCCGCAGCGCCGGGGCCACCCGGAACTGGTTCTCCACCTGGCGCTCGAAGGGAACGATCACCAGCTCGCCGTCCACGTACTCGCGGTGGGTCCAGTCGTAGGCGCGGCCGAAGACGTCGATATGGCCGCCGTCCCGGGGGTACTTGATGATCATCCCCCACAGGGCCCGCGGAGGATGGCAGTAGCCTTCGGCGAAGACGAAACTGCCGTCGTGACGCAGAAAATAGGTGCTGTCCACCACCGGGCCCCGGAAGCGCTCCATCGGGACCAGGAACCGGTCCATCACCTGGTCGAACTTGTCTTTCATCCCAGCTCCTTTCGTGCTTGCTTACTGAGTATAGCAAAGGAAAGGGAAAAAAGAATCCACCATGAAGAACATGAAGGGGAAAAGGAAGAGGGTTCAGGGTTCAGGAGGGGAGCAAAGAGCATAGAGCAGAGTGCATAGGGAAAACCAGCCCCCTTTAGGGTTCAGGGGCCCCATTAAAATTCTCTCTCAATCAGAGTTAATCAGAGTAATCAGGTGCAAAAATATTCCGGGTCTGAGGCGGAGGCCTGAACCCCGAACCCTGAACCCTCTCATCCCCTCCCCTTCATGAACTTCATGACCTTCATGGTCGAGAGAAGCAAAGAGCATGGAGCATAGTGCATAGAGAAAAACAAATCCTCTTTCTATCATCTGTGAAACCTGCCTGCCGGCAGGCAGGTCCGTGGACTTCTCCCTTCCCGAACCATCTCCCCCTTCCCCAATCAGAGTTAATCAGAGTAATCAGGTGCAAAAATCTTCCGGGGCTGAGGCGGGGGCCTGAACCCCGAACCCTGAATCCTCTCTTCCCCCCTCTGTGACCTCTGTGGTGAGAAGAAAGGGCATAGCGCATGGAGCATAGAGGGGGAAGAATTCAGAATACAGTATTCAGTAGGAAACGTCCCCACCTCGCCTCCTTCCCTCCCCTCCTTCATGAACTTCATGGTCGAACGATCTTCCCGATGGGAAAAGGCCCATGGCTCCCACTATCTACCGGGCGGCATCTTTACCCGGCCTTCATCTCTCCCTAAATCTCTGTGCCCTCTGTGACCTCTGTGGTAAATCCCCTTTCCTCCCCCCGCGATCTTTTTTATTAAATTCGGGCC
>DAOSXE010000071.1 GCA_035380285.1 bacterium
TTCGTCGGCCGGGCGGAAAAGGCGATCGTCGGGATCAAACTCGTGATTCTCCTCTTCGTGGCCGCCGTCGGCGTCTTCAGCGTCAAAGCCGCGGCCATGGCTCCCGCCACCTGGGGAAACACCGCTTTGACCGGAACGGCGCGGGCGATCTCGCTGGTGGCGGGAGGCATGATCATCTTCGTCGCCTACGAGGGTTTCGAATTGATCGCCAATACCGCCAACGACGTCAAAAACGCCGCGCGCCTCCTCCCCCGCGCCTATTACGTTTCGGTCGGTTTCGTGATCGCCCTCTATATCGTCATTTCGATCGTTACCGTCGGCAACCTCCCCCTGAAAAAAATCGCCGAAGCCCAAGATTACGCGCTGGCCGCGGCGGCGCAACCCTTCCTCGGGCACTTCGGTTTCGTCATCATCTCGGTGGCCGCTCTCCTGGCCACCTGCTCGGCCATCAACGCCACCCTTTACGGAGCCGCCCGGATCAGCTATATCATCGCCCGGGACGGGGAACTTCCCCGGGAGTTGACGAAAAAACACATGCGCTGGGTCCCGATGCCGTTGGAAGGCCTGATCCTTACCTGCGTTTTTTCGCTCCTGGTGGCCAATTTTTTCGATCTTACCAGTATTTCCACCATGGGGTCGGCGGGTTTTCTCCTCATCTTCGCCGCCGTCAACCTCGCCAACGTCGTTCTGGCCCGGGAAACTTCCAGTCGGGCCTGGGTCTCGGTGGTGGGGACGGTCGTCTGCCTGGGAGCGCTGGGGGCGCTGATCTGGCAGACGGCGGCGACCGCGCCGGCGCAGTTGTGGGTGCTGGTGGTGATGTTCGGCGTGTCGGTTCTCATCGAAACCGTCTATCGGGCCGCCACCGGCAGGCGGATTACCCTGATTTCACGCTCGCCGCGATCGTGCGGGCACGGACGTTGATACGCCGGCGGCGGGCGGATACAATAGGCCCGGCCAGGACAAAACCCGGGAGGTGCGCAATGCTGGTTCTGCAGGTGTTCATTCAGGTCAAACCCGAATTCATCGAGGAGTTCGAGGCCGCGACCCTGGCCAACGCCCGGGCCAGCCGACGGGAACCCGGCGTACTCCGGTTCGACGTTATCCGCCGGACGGACGATCCCAACCTCTACTGCCTTTATGAAGCCTACCGGAACCCGGAAGCCCACGCCGCTCACCGCGAGACCGCTCACTACGCTTCCTGGAAAGCGGACGTCGAAAAAATGATGGCGGTTCCCCGTTACGCCCACCGCTATGAACCGGTGGGCGAGTATGCCTGAAGGGCCCGGGTTCCGATTCGCCACCTCGGGAACGATCATTTTCGGCCCGGGCTCCCTTCCCCGCGTGCGGGAAAAACTTCCGCCGGAGGGGGCGGTGCTGGTGGTGACCGGAAACGACGTTTCCCGGGCCCGGCCGCTGCTGGACCTGATCGAAGAACACGGTCTGGAAGCCCGGGTCTTTCCCGTCGCCCGCGAACCCGACATCGAAACCGTCTCCCGGGCGCGGGAAGCGGGCGCCGAAGCCGAATGCCGGGCGGTCGTCGCCATCGGCGGCGGCAGCGCCCTCGACGCCGGGAAAGCGGCGGCCGCCCTGATCGCCAACCCCGGGGATCCGCGCCAATACCTGGAAGTGGTCGGCGAAGGGAACCCCCTGCGCTCCACCCCTCTTCCCTTCATCGCCGTGCCCACCACCGCCGGGACGGGATCGGAGGCGACCCGCAACGCCGTGATCGCCTGTCCCGAACAGTCGGTCAAGGTCAGCCTGCGCAGCTACCTCCTCCTCCCCGCCCTGGCCGTGGTCGATCCCGAACTGGCTCTGACCCTGCCCCCGCGCCCCACGGCCGAATCGGGCATGGACGCGCTGGCCCAGCTCCTGGAAGGGTTCATTTCCCTCCGGGCCTCCCCCCTGACCGATGCCATCGCCCGGGAAGGCCTGCGGGCGGCCGGGAGAGGTCTGCGGCGGGCTTACCGGCACGGCTCCGACCTGGAAGCGCGGACGGAGATGGCGCTGGCGGCGCTCTGCAGCGGGATGGTCCTGGCCAACGCCGGCCTGGGCGCCCCCCATGGGTTCGCCGGGCCGCTGGGAGGGATGTTTCCGGTTCCCCACGGGGCGGCCTGCGCCCGGCTGCTCGCTCCGGCCCTGGCCGTGACCCTGGAGGCGCTGCGGCGGCGGGGCCCCGGTTCACCGGCCGAAACGCGCCTGGCCGAAGCGGGGCGCCTGCTTTCCGGCCGGGAAAAAGCCGAAGCCGGGGACGCCGTCGCCTGGACGGCCGAGACGGCATGGGATCTGGGAATCCGGCCTCTGAGCGCCTTCGGCGTGACCCGAGCGGACATCCCGGTCCTGATCGAAAAAGCCGGCAGGTCCTCCAGCATGAAGGGCAACCCCGTCGCGCTCACGGAAGTAGAAATGACCCGTATCCTGGAAGAGGCGATCGGTTGACCGCGGAGCGCCCCCCTCTCGGAATCCCTTCCGGAAGCCTGCGGTTCTCCTTCAGCCGGTCGTCCGGCCCCGGAGGGCAGAACGTCAACAAGGTCGAAACCGCGGTCCAACTCTGGTTCGACCCCGCCGGCCTCCCCGAAAACGTCAGGCGGCGCCTGCGCAGACTGGCCGGGTCCCGCTGGACCGCGGGGGGAGAGGTTACCATCCGGGCCGACCGGTATCGAACCCGGGAAATGAACCGAAACGACGCACTGCGCCGGCTCGACGCTCTCCTGGAACGGGCGTCGGAAAAACCGCGGCCGCGGCGGCCCACCCGGCCCGGGCCGGGGGCGGCACGGCGGCGCCTGGAAGCGAAGAAACGGCGCTCCCTGACCAAGCGCCTCCGATCCCGCCCGCTTCCCGAATAACCGCGGTTCCCGGGCCCCGTCGCCCTTGACAGTCGGCCCGCTCCCGGGGTATTAATACTACGATCTTTGACAGACGTCACGGGGGCGTAACGGTCTCGACTGGCTCAGTGAAACCGTGGCTGCAGGCAGAGGTTCCAGGAGGCCTCTTTAAACCCCTGGGCTGTGACAACTGCCGACGAGCAGTTCGCTCTGGCCGCTTAATCGCGGTCACGTCCTCCCCGCCGGGCCTGCAAGGCGGGAGCGGGACGTAGGGTAGCAGGCTGGCTTCGAACCCGGGCCGCCGGGGGGAGAAGCGAGAACCGACAGGCGGATAGCCGAGCGCGATCCCGTCGGTCGGAGCAAGCGAGGCGAATACTAAACGGCCGACTAAGCCTGTAGATGCCCGGAAGGATCTGTTTCAGGACGCGGGTTCGACTCCCGCCGCCTCCA
>DAOSXE010000072.1 GCA_035380285.1 bacterium
CTATCTGCCGGTTGAAGGACCGATAGCGGTCTTCGCATCCACCAACTGTTTCCCCTCGAAGGGGGGAGCACCGAGAAATGCCGTTTACGACCTGCAAGCCGATGGGAGCGCCAGCAGTCAGCCGCTCGAACGCCATCTGCTTTCGGCCATCGATCATGGGGCGCTGGGGGTCTTCACCATATTTACCGGCCTGAGTTCCGGTAACCATACTATCGCTCTCAGGCACGCCACCAGCGACGCCTCCTACGGGATCACGAGCAATAACATCGATCTCGTCGCCATGCCGCTGATATCGTACGGAGACGAGTTCGAGTTGAATTACGGCGAGGCCGAGCTAGGCGGGGCCGGAGATTTCACTTCCAGCACTATCCCGGTGCTCGTCGCGGGTTTGAGTACGACCGTCGATCTCGATATCGGAGGAAAGATCCTGGCATCACTGGCCATCAACGCTTCCACCGGCCCGGGACCGGCCGCCGGCTGCACCGGCTCCTGGGAACTCGAAATCGACGGGTCCCCGGTCGGGACCACGATCAGCAAATATCTGGCGGGAGCCGACGATATCGGGGCCATCTCCGTTCACGGACTTTCCGATGTCCTGGCCCCGGGCCCCCACCTGATAACGGTCAGGCATTCCACCGATTCCGAACTGGTAGGGATCCGCTCGTTCAACGGCACCCTGATGGCTATCGCCCTGGCCGATAACGGCGCGCTCGGGAATATCGTCATCGAGGCCGAACAGGCGACGGTGACTTCCCCGGTCGAAACCGATTGGACGGTCTTGACCGATGTTCCCGGAAGCGCAATTTCCGTTGCTCAGGCCCGGCCGGGACGCTTGATGCTGTTGTCGGCGCTGAATTGCGACAGCGGGCCAGGTTCGGCCCCTATTTTCTCCGGCCTGTACAACCTGGTCATGGACGGAACGCCCTTGTCTCAAATCGCCTCGAACGACATCATGAACGTCGGGCACATCGGCTCACCCAGCCTGGTCGGCATCAGTCAAGCTTCGTCGCCGGGCGTTTACTCCGGCTGGTTGAGACATGCCACCAGTAACCCCGCTACACACCTTGTCACCGACGACGTCACCCTGGTCATGTTCGGGAGCTGCGCTCAAGCCGCCCCTTCACCTTCATCCACCCCGACGCCTTCCGCGACCCCGACCTCTACGCCTTCGCCGATTCACCATACCCCGTCTCCCACGCCGACAGCGCCGTCGAAAACCCCTTCGCCGACCCCGCACAAAACTCCGACCCCGGTCAAAACCGCGCCCCCGACACCCGTCCGGACCCCGACCCCGGTCAAAACCGCGCCCCCGACACCCGTCCGGACCCCGACCCCGGTCAAAACCGCGCCCCCGACACCCGTCCGGACCCCGACCCCGGCTGTCCCTTCTCCTTCACCGGCCTGCCGCTGCTACGTCATCGCCCAAAACGGACCGGCCGGAGATTACAAGAATATGCTGGCGGCGGTTAAAACTTGGGATTTCGACCCCGCAACCAACGAACAGCCTCTCGGGCCCACCACCGGCACCTCCGGAATCGAATCGATCGCCTATAACCGATTCGACGGCGAGCTATATGGGGTTAATTACGATTATCTCGGGACTTTTGACTCCGGAAACGGGGAATTTTTCCAATATCCCTATCCCGTGGGGAAAATCTACGGACGTCTAGGGTGGATCGACGTAGTCGACATCGACGGCCTTTCTTTCGATCCCGCGGGTAATCTCTGGGCCAGCGTGCGGCGCGATGGCCCAGATCTCCTCATCCAGATCGACCTGACGACCGGGCAGGCCGTGCCCGGGATCTTCAACGGGGACGATTACCTCGTCGTCGAGCCGCTGCCCTCCGGCGCCGACGATATCGACGATATCGCCTTCAACCCCGCCGACGGGCACATGTTCGTCGTGATGAATAAGAGCGGTCATGGGGACGCCATTGCGAAGGTCGATGTCGCTACCGGAGAACCCGTCCTCATCGGGAGGATCTACGATCCCGATCTGGGGGTAATGGTTCAGGACGTTGAAGGTCTAGGCATAGGGTGCGATGGATTGCTCTGGGGCGTGACCGGGAATAAAAATATCCCGGAAATCAACGATCGCCTGTGGCAGATTTACTGGGACACGCCTACCCAAACATTCCACGTCCATCAACCGCGCAAACTGAGCTACGGCACCGATTACGAAGGCGTGACCTGCGGCGATCTCCCGGCTCCGCCGCCCACCCCGGTCCCGGTCATGATCGCCGGCGGAGATTATAACGGGGATGGAACCGCCGACCCGGCCGTTTTCCGCCCGGCCACCGGGCTCTGGGCCGTGCGTAATCTGGGAAATGTCTATTTCGGGGCACAAGGGGATATCCCCATCCCCGGCGATTATAGCGGTACCGGCACCGACGCTCCCGCCGTTTTCCGGCCCTCGGCCGCTCTCTGGAACGTCCGCGCCCTGACCAGGTTCTATTTCGGAGGGGCGAACGACATCGCCGCCGCCGCCGATTACGATGGGGACGGAACCGTCGATTCGGGAATCTACCGCCCTCACATCAACCTCTGGGCCCTGCGGGGGATAAGCAAGGTCTGGTTCGGTGCCGAGCGCGATATCCCCGTAGCCGGAGACTATGACGGAGACGGGACAGCCGATATCGCCCTCTACCGGGGTAAAAAAGGCTTGTGGTTCATCTACGGCATCACCCGTTTCTACCTGGGCCGGGAGGGCGATATCCCCACCCGCTTCGAGGACGGGTCCGGCCTGAGCCGGGCCGCAGTCTTCCGGCCCGCCACCGGACTCTGGGCCGTGCACGGGTTGACACGGCTTTATTATGGCGCCGCCGGCGACCTTCCCATCCCCGGAGATTACTCCGGCGGCGGCGACGATGTTTCCGCGATTTACCGGGCCTACCTCTCCAAATGGCTGATCCGGAACCGGACCTCCTTCTTCTACGGGCGCCCGGGAGACATGCCGGTCGCCCGCTGAACGAACCCGGGGGAGGAAGCAACGAACCCTCCCCGAAAAACAGGCGTCAACTTATTTAATTAAGGCGTGGACAATATACCGCCGCTGGGGTAGATTTCGGTGTTGGCGTGGGCGTAGGCTCGCGCCGCGGGGAGGTTCTCTGGTGAGATTGGCGCAGAAGCTGCATCTTCTCTTGATCCCGTTGCTGGGCATCGGTCTGTCCGGTTCCGCCGGAGCGGAAACGGTCAAGATCATGTCCGCCAACCTGCCGGGGTCAGGCGTCCAGTACGGGGGCGCGGCCGACA
>DAOSXE010000073.1 GCA_035380285.1 bacterium
CGGACTCGGACAACATCTACCGCAACCTCGAACTCTTCACCAGCATCCTCGAACTGGTCAGGAACAACTACGTGGAGGAAGTGAGCAACCAGGAGCTGATCTACGGGGCCCTCCAGGGCATGCTCGGCGCCCTCGACCCCTACAGCAGCTTCATGGAGCCGGAATCCTACGGGGAGATGCAGGTCGAGACCAAGGGGGAGTTCGGGGGGCTGGGCATCGAGATCACCATGCGCAACGGCATCCTCACCGTGATCACCCCCATCGAGGACACCCCCGCCAGCCGGGCCGGCATTCATCCCGGGGACCGGATCGTGAAGATCGACGGCGATCTGACCGACGAGTTGACGCTGACCGAAGCCGTGCATCTGATGCGGGGCAAACCCGGAACCGACGTCACCATTACGGTAATGCGGGCGGGAGAGAGGGAGCTCCTGGATTTCACGATCACCCGGGCGGTGATCCAGATCGAAAGCGTCAAGGAGGCCAGGGTCATGGACGGGGGGATCGGGTACCTGCGCCTGGCCCAATTCCTCCAGAAAACCCCCGAGGAAGTGGAGGCGGCCCTGGATCGGCTCCGCGACGGGGGCATGAAGGGGTTGATTCTCGACCTGCGCTACAACCCCGGGGGACTGCTCTCCTCGGCCATCGACGTCGCCGAGTTCTTCCTCCCCGAGGACCGGGTGGTGGTCAAAACCCTGGGCCGGGGCGACCAGGTGGAGATGGAAGTGAAGTCGACCGAGGACGGCGAGTTCACCGGGATTCCCATGGTCGTTCTCATCAACGAGGGCAGCGCCAGCGGATCCGAGATCGTGGCCGGGGCTCTGCGGGACAACGACCGCGCCCTGCTGGTGGGAACGACCTCGTTCGGGAAAGGGTCGGTCCAGACCGTTCTGCCCATGCCCGACCAGTCCGGGGTCAGGCTCACCACCGGGCACTACTACACGGCCTCGGGAAGGATAATCCACGAGAAAGGGATCGAGCCCGACATCGTGGTCCCCATGACCCCCGAGGAACAGAAAAAGTTCCTGATGAAGAAATACAGCGGCATGCTCGACTACAGCGGGGCGGACGCCGAGAACGCCAGCCCCGAGGAGAAAATCCTCCGCCAGGCCCTGCAGAAAGTATTCCAGGAGGAAAGCTCGGTCGAGGAGCAGCGGGTGATGGAGATGGTGGTCGAACGGCTCATGGGCCGTCTCCCCGGGGCGGAGCCGGCGCCGTCGCCCACCCCGGTTCCCGGGGAAGGGGGTGAGGAGGGCGAGGCCGCTTCCGGGGAGAGGGCACTCGACCGCGAAGAGCTCGATCCCCAGATGCGGGCCGCCGTGGATATCATGCAGGCGTTGATCCTCGAGAAGCAGTTCGCCGCGGGTGAAAGCGAGTAAGCGGCGTTGGGCCCGGGCGGCGGCCTGGTGCCTGGCGCTCGCCGCCGGCTGCTCGGCCCCGCCCACGGCCCAGGAGACGGCGGAACGGTACTCGCGGGAGTTGGACGGCATCGACCGGGCGGTGGCGGAGGCATTGAAGGGCTTCTGCGCTCCCCGGGAGGAATGGGGGCCGCGTTTTTTTCAAGCCGGCTCCGGGGACCCCTCCCCGATCCTGATCGAACAGACGCTGGAAGTCTCTTCCCTGGCCTACGCCCCCCGCCTGCTCCCCCGCCTGGCTGCGGAGCTCGCCGCCGCCGGGCGCGGCGGGTTCAGCGTTTTCTCCGGGGAGGACGTCCCCGCGGGAACGTTGCTCCTCCTTGAAGTCCCCGTCGCTTCCGACCTCGTCTACCGCTTCGACGTTTTCCAGGAAGTGAGGGGGCGCCTGGCGGTGATCGTCGACGATATCGGCTATTCCCTCGCCGGCCGCGATCTGCTTCTCGACCTCGACCTGCCCCTGACCCTGGCCGTCCTCCCCCGGCTTCCCTACAGCGCCCGGTGGGACGAGCTGGCCGCCGCCAACGGGTACGAGGTCATTCTTCATTTCCCCATGGAGGCGGCGAACCCGGACCTGGAGATCGGGCCCGGCGGGATACGCATCGACACCGGGGAGGAAGAAATAGGAAAAGTATTGGGGGAAAACCTGGCCGCGCTGCCGCATGCGGTGGGGTGCAATAACCACATGGGTTCTTCCTTTACCGTCGACGAACCGGCCATGAAACGTCTGCTGGAGAACCTTCGGAGCCGGGGGCTGTTCTTCGTCGACAGTCTCACCATTTCCGGGACCGCCACCGTCTCCGCCGCCGAGGGAACCGGGGTAAAGCTCGGCCGCCGCGACGTATTTCTGGACCACGTCGACACCGAAGAAGCCATCGCGGAACGTTTCCAGGCCGCCCAGGACCTGGCCCTTCGGCGGGGGACGGCGGTGGTCATCGGGCACTATCGGCACCTGACCCTGGCCTTTCTCCACGACCGGCTGAAGGACGTGGCCGAACGGGGCATACAGGTGGTCCCGGTATCGGACCTGGTCGAATGATGTCGGCACCGCGCGGAAAAGAGGGGGAGGGGACGTCGCGGCGGCCGGGGGGGGAGCCCGGTTCCCCATGCTGATTCTGGGAATCGAAAGCAGCTGCGACGAAACCTCCGTCGCTCTGGTCGAGGACGGCGTCCGGATCCTGGGAAACGAGGTTTCGTCCCAGGCGGATATTCACCGTCTCTACGGCGGCGTGGTCCCGGAGCTGGCCGCGCGCGCCCACCTGGAAAACCTCTTTCCGCTGCTCGACGAACTGGAGGCGGCGACCGGGGTCTCGGCCGATCGGGCCGAAGCGGTCGCCTTCACCCGCGGGCCCGGATTGATCGGGGCGCTGCTCGTGGGGACGGCCGCGGCCAAGGGTTTCGCCTATGCCCGCGGCCTCCCCCTGGTCGGAGTCGACCATCTTAAGGCCCACCTCTACGCTCCCTGCCTGGCCGGGGCCGTATTCGAGTTCCCCTTGGTCGGTTTCGTGGTTTCGGGAGGCCATACCGCGCTGGTCCTGGCGAAGTCCTGGACGGAGGCGTCCCTGCTGGGAGCGACCAGGGACGACGCCGCCGGGGAAGCGTTCGACAAAGTCGCCGCCCTCCTGG
>DAOSXE010000074.1 GCA_035380285.1 bacterium
TCGCCGACGGGGAGGTTCTGGGGACGGTCCCGCTTCCGATCGCCGGTTTGATGAGCGACCGGCCCATGGCCGAAGTCAAGGAGCAGGTGGATCGGCTCACCGAGATCGTCCAGGAGATGGGGGTCACCAACCCGGAGCCGTTCATGGCGCTCTCGTTTATGGCCCTCCCCGTGATTCCCAAACTCAAACTTACCGACCGCGGTCTGGTCGACGTGGATCGGTTCGATTTCGTGGATCTTTTCGCCGACGGATAAAACCCGGCGTCTCCCGCCGGCCGGCCCCCCGGTCTTCGGGCGGAGACGAGGTTATCGAGGAGAGAGGGGGAAACGACGATGTACATGGAAGAACTCGAGTGCATGGAAGCCGGGCCCCTGCGGGAACTGCAGCTCGAACGCCTGCGCCGCCTGGTCGATTACGTTCTGGAGCGTTCGTCCTTCTACTCCGGCCTTCTGCGGGAGGCGGGCATCGTTTCCGGGGGGGATATCCGCGAACTCGCCGATATCTCCCGTCTTCCCTTCACCCGTAAAAACGACCTGCGCGACCATTACCCCTTCGGGATGTTCTGCGTCCCCCTGGAATCCGTGGCCGAGATTCATGCCTCCAGCGGAACCACCGGCAACCCCACCGTGGTCGGATACACCGCCGGGGATATCTCCCTCTGGCGGCGGGTAATGGCCCGGTCGCTCGCCATCGCCGGCGCGGTCCCGGCGGATATCGTCCAGAACGCCTATGGATACGGGCTCTTCACCGGAGGGTTGGGGGTTCATTACGGAGCCCTGGAACTGGGGGCGGCGGTCATTCCCATCTCTTCGGGCGGGACCAAGAAACAGATCAAGATCATGCACGATTTCGGGAGCACGATCCTGACCTGCACTCCCAGCTATTCCCTCTTCATGGCCGAGGAGGCGGCGGCCATGGGGTACGACCCGCGCCGCTCGCCGGTCCGGATAGGAATCCTCGGGGCCGAACCCTGGAGCGAGAACCTCCGCCAGGCCGTCGAGGAGGCCTGGGACATGATCGCCCTCGATATCTACGGGCTTTCCGAGATCATCGGCCCCGGAGTGGCCCAGGAATGCCCGGCCAAGGCCGGGCTTCACGTGTATTCCGACGTGTTCTTCCCGGAAGTCATCGACCCCGAAACCGGAGACCCCCAACCCGAGGGGCGCCCGGGAGAACTGGTCTTCACCACCCTGACCAAGGAAGCGCTTCCGCTCATCCGGTACCGCACCGGGGACATCGTCACCCTGACCTGGCGCCCGTGCTCCTGCGGGAGGACCCAGCCCCGGATATCCAGGATATTGGGGCGGACCGACGACATGCTCATCATCCGCGGCATCAACGTTTTCCCCTCTCAGATCGAGGACGTCCTCCTCGGCATCGAGGAAGCGGAACCCCACTACCAGCTGGTGGTGGACCGGGACCGGGGACTCGACACCCTGGAAATCCAGGTCGAAATCAGCGGCGAGTTTTTCTCCGACGAGATCAAGCAGCTCCAGGAACTGAGGAATAAGATCAAACGGGAGATCGAAAGCGTCCTCAATCTGGTGGTCGAGGTCAAACTGGTGGAACCCAAGACCATCGAGCGAAGTCAGGGGAAGGCCAAGCGGGTCATCGACCTGCGCCGGGAGAAGGACCAGTTGTGATCGCGGCGTGCCGGCCGCGGGGAGGGAGGAAATGAACGTCAAACAGATATCCGTGTTCCTGGAAAACAAGCCGGGCCGGCTCACCGGCCTGACCCGGGCTCTCAGCGAAGCCGGGATCAACATCCGCGCGCTTTCCCTGGCCGATACCACCGATTTCGGAATCATGCGCCTGATCGTGGACCGTCCCGAAGAAGCCCTGAAAGCGCTCCAGGGACGGGGCTATTCCGTGGCCGAAACCGACGTGCTCGCCGTGGAAATTCCCGACCGGCCCGGGGGGCTGGCCCACGCGGCGGAAACCATTTCGGCGGCCGGGATCAATATCGAATACATGTACGCCTTCGTGGAGAAGAAGGGAGGCAATGCCGTGGTGGTTTTCCGGGTGGACGACCTGGAGGCGACCGCCGGAGCCCTGGCCGCCGCCGGCATCCCCGTTCTCCCCCCGAAGGACGTCTATAACCTGTAAAACGCCGGGGGGAAACGCCCCCCCTGCCAAGGGAGGTACTGACTATGCTGGGTCTGGAAGCTCCGTCGATTTGGTTGGCTTA
>DAOSXE010000075.1 GCA_035380285.1 bacterium
AAAAGTTATCTGAGCGTGAAGGCGGAAGCCTTGCGGGCCGCGGCCGAATGGGAATACCGGACCGGGCTCACGATCGACAAGGAACTTTCCGGGGAGATGCAGTACCCATGAAAAAATTCAAGGTCGCGATCATTATCCTCATCGTCCTGGCGGGGGCGGCCGCGGCGGTCCGTTTTCTGGTCCTGAAGGATTCCGAAACGGAAAACGGCGACACCGTTTCGCTGGTCCGGCCCCGGCGGGAAGACCTGCAGATGAAGATCTCGGTGACCGGGATCGTCGAACCTCAGAACCGTCTGGAGATCAAGCCCACCATCGGGGGGAGAATCGAGGAAGTCCTGGTCCGGGAAGGCCAGGAAGTCAAACGCGGCGACCGCCTGGCCCTGATGAGTTCGACCGACCGGGCCACCCTCCTGGACGCGGCCCAGCTCAACGGCCCGGAAAAAGTGGCATACTGGGAAGAAGTCTACAAGCCCAGCCCCCTCCTGGCCCCCATCGACGGGACCGTCATCGTCCGGGGAGTGGAACCGGGACAGACCGTCACCACCTCGAGCGTCGTCCTCGTCCTTTCCGACCGCCTCATCGTCAAAGCCGAAGTCGACGAAACCGACATCGGCATGGTCAAGCTCGGCCAGGACGCCTTCATCACCCTCGACGCCTACCCGGAGCAGAGCATTCCGGCCACGGTCGACCACATCGCCTACGAATCGACGGTGGTCAGCAACGTCACCATCTACAAGGTCGACATCCTTCCCCGGCGGACCCCCGCCACCTTCCGTTCGGGCATGAGCGCCGAGGTCTCGATCGTAACCGCCGTGGCGGCCGACGCTCTCACCGTCCCCAGCGACGCCGTGCAGACGGGCAGACGGGGGAGCAAATACGTCCTCGTTCCCGGTCCCGAAGGCGAACCCCAGCGCCGGGAGGTGGAAACCGGGATCGAGGCCGACGGGAGGATCCAGATCCTCTCGGGGTTGGAACCGGACCAGGAAGTGGTGGCCGTCTCCCGCGAGTACCGTCTCTCTTCGGGCAACGCCGCCAACGGAGGGAGCCCCTTCCTTCCCAACCGGCGCCGCTCTTCGTCGTCGTCGTCATCCTCGTCCTCCAACAACCGCCGCCCGCAGCGGCCGCCCGATTGACGGTGCCGGGAATGCCGCTGATCGAACTCATCCAGGTCGCCCGGACCTACCGCACCGGGTCCACCGGGGTGCAGGCGCTGCGCGGGATCTCCCTCTCCATCGAGAAGGGCGAATTCGTGGCCATCATGGGCCCTTCGGGCTCGGGAAAGTCCACGTTGCTGCATATTCTCGGGCTGCTCGATCTTCCCGACGAGGGCGAATTCAAGCTCGACGGCGAATCCATGGTGGGGAAGGGGGACGACGAACTGGCCGTTACCCGCAATTCCCGTCTCGGCTTCGTCTTTCAGCAGTTTCACCTGCTTCCCCAGCTTACCGCCCTCCAGAACGCGGAACTGCCCCTGGTCTACGCCGGCCGGAGCAACCAGCGGGGTCCCGCCGAAAAACGGATCGAACAGGTCGGGCTGGCCCGGCGCAGCGGCCACCGTCCCAACCAGCTCTCGGGCGGGGAACAGCAGCGGGTGGCCATCGCCCGGGCCCTGGTCAACGACCCCCCGATCATTCTCGCCGACGAACCCACCGGCAACCTCGACTCCAAAAGCGAAGAGGAGATCATCTCCATTCTCGAAGATCTGAACCGCCGGGGAAAGACCGTGATCATGGTCACCCACGAGCTCGATATCGGCCGCAGGGCCCAGCGGATCATCACCATGCGCGACGGCCGGATCGTCTCCGACGAACGCAGCGGCGGCGCCCAGCCGCCGGGCGGCGGCGGACAGGACCGGGGCCGGGACGCCCCTCACGCGGGGCGCATCCTCTTCGGCGATCATTTCCGCCAGTCGTTCCGAGCCATCTTTTCCCATAAGATGCGCTCGATCCTTTCCATGATGGGGATCCTGATCGGAGTGGCCGCGGTCATCGCCATGCTCGCCCTGGGCCAGGGCGCGACCGATTCCATCCGCCAGCGCCTGGCCTCCCTCGGCTCCAACCT
>DAOSXE010000076.1 GCA_035380285.1 bacterium
TTGAACATGGTGTGGGCCAGGGCCACCCGCTTGGCGTTGCGTGAAGTTCCGAACGAAGCCAGGACGGCGGTGGCGCAGGTGCCGATGTTGGCCCCGAAGATGATCGGGATCGCCTGCTGGATTGTCAGCAGCGGCTCGGGGCCGTTCGGCCCCGGAACCACCTGCATCGCCAGACCGATGGCGATGGCGATGGTGGCGGCGCTGGATTGAATGATCGCGGTCAGGATCGTCGAGGCCAGAAGCCCCGTGAGGGGGCTGGCGGTGGACTTGGCCAGAATCTCGGTGAAGGGAGCGTAGTGGGAAAGCGGCTTCATCGACCCGCCCATGACCTTGAGCCCGTAGAAAAGCAACCCGAACCCGATCAGAACGCGTCCCAGGTAATTGAGCCCTTCCTTCTTGGTGAAGAAGATAAGGACGAAACCGACGAAGACGAAAGCCAGCGCGAACTGGCCGACGTCGAAGGCGATCAACTGCACCGTCAGGGTGGTGCCGATATCCGCCCCGAGGATGACGCCGATGGTCTGGGTCAGGGTCATCAGCCCCGAATTGACGAAACCGACCAGCAGAACCGTGCAGGCCGAGGAACTTTGGAGAACGAAGGTAATGATGATTCCCGAGATCAAGGCAACCACCCGGTTGCGGGTGAAGAACCCGAGGATGGCCCTCATCCGGTCGCCGGCCCAAGTCTGGAGGGAGTCTCCCATCAGGTTCATCCCGAAGATGAACATTCCCAGCCCCCCGAGAAGCGTGATGACGAGAATCATCAGACGTCCCGATTCGATGACGAAGAGCGCGGGTTTGCCGCTCAAACCCTCGACCGAAGCCGTGACCTCGTAGCTGCCGGCCTTGCTTCCCAACCGGTAGCGGATGGAGGCGACCCCGTCGGCGGAGGTGGTCACTCCGATTTCGCGGATTCCCTCGGGAGGGACGGGGCCTTCGGGGAGAAAGGTGCTGGGCTCGGTCTGTTCCTTCTTGAGCTTGCTGGGCTTGGCCGGGTCCTGGGTGATCCAGAACGTCACCGTCTCTCCGGCCAGGGGGCGGCCGTCCCGGGTGACCTCCGCTTCCAGCAAGACCTCCTCCCCCACCATTTCGAAAATCCCGGTTCCCCGGCGGACCTCGATGCGGGGACCGCCGGCGCCGGGATCGGCCCGGACGCCCGAAACCGCCCACAGTGAAAAGAAAACCATCAGCGCGAAACCACCGCGGCGACTCATAGCACCCTCCCTGGTCCGGTTGAACTGCCAGGTTTTAATTTTAACATTCCCCCGCGGGGGTGTTAATCAAAAAGGAAGCATCGGCTCCGGGGGACCCCGGTCAATAGAGCGTCGAACCCCACTTCAAACCGGGATCGGCGTCGCTTTCCATATCGTCGGCGAGCCCGGCATTCAGGCGCAGGCAGGCCAGGCCGGCCACCATGGCGGCGTTGTCCCCGCAGAGACTCGGCGGCGCCAGGCAGAGCCGGTAGCGGCCGGGCGGGAACTCCTCCTCCAACCGGCGGCGCAGCAAGGCGTTGACCGCCACCCCTCCCCCCACCACGATC
Source organism: bacterium (assembly GCA_035380285.1). NCBI lineage: Bacteria > bacterium. Next base: position 1,541 of record DAOSXE010000076.1, read on the forward strand.
GTGCGGGCGCGGGCGAACTCCGCCGCCGCCGCCAGCTTGGCCGCGAGGACGTCGACCACCGCCGCCTGGAACCCCGCGGCCACGTCGTCGACGGGGATTTCCCCGCCCTTGGAGCGGATCTCCGCGACCAGGTTCCGGACCGCGGTTTTCAAGCCGCTGAAACTGAAATCGAAATCGCCGCTGGAGATCATGCCCCGGGGAAACCTGAACCGGTTTTCGTCGCCGCGCGCGGCGGCGCGTTGAACGGCCGGCCCTCCGGGATACTCCAGACCCAGGAGGGCGGCGACTTTGTCGAACGCTTCCCCGGCGGCGTCGTCCCTGGTCGC